>JBBQDE010000267.1:0-4808 GCA_038319425.1 Gemmatimonadales bacterium | reverse complement strand
GTATCGGCAGGTGGACAACGGCACCGAGGGCACGCTGTCTACCAGCGAGCCGCTCGATGACGTGAGCTTTCTCTTCTACGCGCGCACGCTGCCGCTCCGCGTCGGCGATGTGGACACCATTCCGCGCTACTTCAAGGAAGGGCGCGACGTGATCCTCCGCGTGCTGCGCAAGGAGCGCATCTCCGTGCCGGCGGGCAGCTTCGAGACGATCGTCGTGCAGCCCACCATCACGAACGCGGGCGGCCTGTTCGGACAGGGCGGCCAGGCGGAGCTCTACTTCTCCGACGACGCGGCGCGCACGCTCGTCATGCTCAGGAGCAAGGTCCCGGTCGTAGGCTCCCTCAGCCTGCATCTCACGGAGTTCCGCGCCGGCCAGTAGGCCCGTAGTCGGACGCGCGTACGCGGTACGTTCCTTGTACGCGCACCGCGCATGGAAACCCTGCACGAATCCGCAGGTTCGGAGGCCGCACGGGCGCCGCTCGATCACCGCAAGGTGCTCGTGGCGTTCAGCGGCCTTCTGCTCGTCATGCTGCTCGCGGCGCTGGACACGCGCCCGAGCGCATCGAGGCCGCGCTGCACCAGTTGGGCGAGCGCGGGCTGACCGTTCACGGCCTCCACACCCGCGACGGCCTGCCCGGCCATCGGCTCTCGCCCAACGGCTGCGCCGTGATGGATCGCCTCGTGTCGGCGCGGCGCGCCCACCTCGCCGATCTCCTCGCGGAATGGGATCCGGGCGAGGAGGACGCGTCAGACTATCTCCGGACCGCCGTGCGGAATCTGGTGGACGACACGCGGCGGCCGGCCTGACTCTGCGACGTGCATTTGTGCCGATCGTGCACGGATCGCGTATCGAATGCCAAGATATCGTGTAACGAAACGGAGATTTGGCCGAATCGGTTGCTTTTTGCGCAATTTTCCTGCATTATGTGGGTGCCGCTTACACGCCACCCAGGATGTGGACCCAATGGAATCTGCCCGCGAGTACACGTCGCCCCGTCAAGGCGAGGCCCTTCCATACTCCCTGGAGCGACACGACATGTCGACCCGGCGCCCCGAGGCGGTCGTACTGCAGGTGGATTCGACCGTCTCCGGCATCGACGGACTGTCGTGGCTCACTGACCGGCGCGATGCCGAGTCGAGGCTCCGCCTCGCCAACCTCCAGCGCGAGGCAACGTCCGAAGGGTGGAGCTGGACGGACCTCACGCGCGCGCGCCTGAAGCATCTCCGGCCGCGCCGCGCCGAGATCAACGAGCTGGGTTCGGCCTATCTCGCGTCGCTCACCCCTGGCGTCGTCGACGCGGCGAACGCGCTCCGGCGCGCGGGTATCGCCGTGGCGTTGGCGAGCGACGTGGCAGCCGAAGCGCTGTTCGCGGTAGCGACGGCGCTCGGCGTCAGCCCGAACGAGCTTTACGCGCCGCGTCTCCGCTTCGACGCCATCGGCGCCTACGTCGGCTGCGACCTGAATGCTGCGCGCGTCGGCGAAGAGAGCGAGGCAACGGGGCTGCACGCGACGCTCGGTTCGCCGCGCACGCTGTTCGTTGGCACGCATCGCTCGGCCATGTTCGCGCCGCGCGGCTCCGACGCCTTCGTCGCCTTCTCCGGGGTCGTCGCGCGCGAGCCGCGCGCCGATGCGGTGGCCGCCGTGTCCAGCTTCCACGACCTCGCCGCGTTGGTGCTGCGCTAGGCACGCGGCGCGCGAGTCACGCGTCGCCGCCGATGGTGGCGGCGCGCTCGCCGGGCTAACATGTCCGGCATGCTTCGCAACTTCGCCGCAGTCGTTCGCCGGGCTGCCGTGGGCAGCCTGCTCCTCGCATGCGCCCCAGCGTCGCTGCGCGCCGACGACGGCTATGACCTGTGGCTCCGGTATCGCACGGTCGGCGATCCGGCGAAGCTGGCGGAGTATCGCGCTGCCATTACCCAGGTCGTCGTCGAAGGCAATTCGCCGTCCCTGGCGGCCGCGCGCGAGGAGCTGCAGGCCGGCCTGCACGGGCTGCTCGACCGCGAGCTGCCGATGGATACGAAACGCATCCGCAGTGGCGCGCTCATCGCCGGCACGCGCGCCAGCTCGCCCCTCATTGCCTCGCTGTCGCTGGTAGCCGAGCTGCGCGCGGTGGGGCGCGAGGGCTTCCTGATCCGCACGATGACCGTGCGCGGCAAGCCGGCCATCGTCATCGCCGCGAACACCGACATCGGCGTGCTGTACGGCGCCTTCGCGCTGCTGCGCCATCTTCAGGTGCAGCGCTCCCTCAAGCGCGTCATCGTCGCGAGCGCGCCGCGCGTGCAGCTTCGCATGCTGGATCATTGGGACAACCTCGACCGCACCGTGGAGCGCGGCTATGCGGGCGGCTCCATCTGGGAGTGGAGCCAGCTCCCTGCCGTCGTGTCACCGCGTTATCGCGACTACGCGCGCGCGAACGCGGCCATCGGGTTGAACGGCACGGTGCTCACCAACCCGAACGCGAACGCGCGCCTGCTCACGCCCGAGTATCTCCGCAAGGCCGCCGCGCTCGCGGATGCCTTCCGGCCGTACGGCATTCGCGTGTATCTCACGGCGCGATTCACCGCGCCAATCGAGATCGGCGGCCTCAAGACCGCCGATCCCCTCGATCCCGTCGTGCAGCAGTGGTGGCGGCACAAGGCGGATGAGGTGTATGCGGTGATCCCCGATTGCGGCGGCTTCCTCGTGCAGGGCAAGGCCGAGGGGCAGCCGGGTCCCGAGGACTACGACCGGACGCACGCCGACGGGGCGAATCTCATCGCGGATGCCGTCGTGTCGCACGGCGGCATCGTGATCTGGCGCGCCTACATGTCCGGCGACCGCACGCCGCCCGACCGCGTGCGCGAGATCTACGACGAGTTCGTGCCGCTCGATGGCGACTTTCGCCGCAACGTCATGGTGCAGGTGAAGAACGGACCGCTCGACTTTCAGCCGCGCGAGCCGTTCAACCCGATGCTCGGCGCGATGCCGAGAACGCCGCTGCTGCTCGAGTTCCAGCTCACCAAGGAATACCTCGGCAACGACAGCCACCTGGTGTATCTCGGCCCGCTCATGGAGGAGGTGCTGCGCGCTGACACCTGGCGAAAAGGGAGGGGCTCCACGGTCGAGCGAGTCGTGGACGGCACGCTGCACGGTTATGCGCGAACGGGCATGGCCGGCGTCGCCAACATCGGCACCGACCGGAACTGGACGGGCTCCATCTTCAATCAGGCGAACTGGTACGCGTTCGGCCGCCTCGCGTGGGACCCATCGCTCTCCTCGCGGAGCATCGCCGAGGAGTGGATACGCGCCACGCTGTCCAACGATTCGTCCGTCGTCGCCACGGTGCGCGACATGATGATGACGTCGCGCGAAGCGGTGGTGAGCTACATGACGCCGCTCGGCCTCACCAGCATGACGTCGGCCGCGAACCACTACGGTCCGGCCCCGTGGATCAAGGATGGACGCCCGGACTGGACGCCGGTCTACTACCACCGCGCCGACGCCGCGGGGATCGGCTTCGATCGCACCGCCGACGGCAGCAACGCGGTGGAGCAGTACGCGGCACCGGTGCGCGAGCGCGACGCCAACCGTGCCACCGTTCCGGATTCCCTGCTGCTCTGGTTTCATCACGTCGGGTGGCGAGAGCGGCTCGCGACCGGGCGCACCCTGTGGGACGAGCTCGTGTATCGCTACAACTCGGGCGTGGACAGCGTTCGCTCGATGCAGCGCCAGTGGAGCACGCTCGAGGGAAAGGTCGACGAGGAGCGTTTCCGCGCCGTGCAGGCCTCGCTGGTGATCCAGGAGCGCGAAGCGCGCTGGTGGCGCGACGCGTCGCTCCAGTACTTCCAGTCGCAATCGCGCCTCTCCATCCCGCCGCGCTATCAGCCGCCGGCCAGGCCGCTCGATTTCTACATGCGCATCCGCTGTCCGGCCGATCCGCGCCGGCCGCGCTGCGACGCGGTGCGCTGAGCATCGGCGCAGAGCGGCCGGCGCCTCGCTGATCAGGCTTACTGCGGCCGCACCGTCATCGCCGCCTGTCCGCTCGCCTCGGCGCGCAGCACGAGTCCGTCGCGCGTGACGTAGAGCCCGCGCACGGCCACCGAATCGACGGTGGCCGCCAGCGTCACCGCGTCGCCGAGCTTGCGGTTGAGGCCTTGCAGCAGGAGATCGCGTCCGCGGTCGAGTGCCGTGGCGACGGGAAAGCGAGCCCGCTCGCGAAAGGTCGATCGCAGCGCGTCGGACTTCATCCACGCGTAGCTCCGCAGTAGGCGGCTGTCCACATCGAGGTCGTAATCGAGGTCGGGCACGACGAGCATGCCGGTGCGCCGGTCGAAGACGGGGGTGCCGACGAAGCGCACTGTTCCCTGCGCGTCTCCTGCGAGCGTCGCCGTCAGCGCGAGTCGACCGTTCCTGCCCGGCGTCACCACGATGCGTTGGATCGACAGCGATCGCCCCGCCTCCACCATCGTGCGGCCCACGAGCACCGACTCCAGCGCGCGCGACGCCGTGCCGTAGTCCACGAAGCCGTCCATCGCGATGCGAAAGCCGGTCGCGACCGTGTCGTGCGCGAGGGCGGGCAGTGGAGGCGTCGGCCAGGTCGGCGTGTCTCGCCCCGTCACGATGCGCGGCCGCGCGTCCAGGCTCACCGGCACCGTGAGCACGCGGTCGCGACCCGTCACCGCGCCGAGCCGCAACCGTTCGGGCGCGAGCAGGAGCCAGATGCCGTCGGCGAGCGGGATGGGCTTCGCGAGCAGCGCCCACCACTCCGTGAACCGGCCGTGCAGGTCCACCTCGCCCACCCGGCGATCGATGTCGGGCAGGTGTGACG
>JBBQDE010000266.1:0-4833 GCA_038319425.1 Gemmatimonadales bacterium | reverse complement strand
GCTCGAGCTTCTATCACGACAAGCAGCTCGGACGGACGATGGTGCGCTTCGCCTTCTGCAAGAAGTACGAGACGCTGAAGCGGGCGGCGGAGCGGCTGGCGACGGTGAGGGCCGTAGTGTAGGGCGGCGCGTGCTGCGCACGCGCCTTGCGGGAACGGCTCGCGTGGACGCGAGCCTACGGGGCGCTGCTTCGCTGGCTTCCGGGGCGCATCGGCGCGGCGCGCCTCGCTAACGGGGACGCCGTTGGCAGTCAGGCGGCGCGCAGCGCTCACCGCGCCGTTAGCGATGCGAGGGAGCGCAGCGAGCGAGCCGCGCCCCATAGACGGGCGTTCCACGCCCGCCGTCCCCGTAAGGCGCGAGCGAAGCACGCGCCGCCCCTTTCTTCGGTGTGTCTTCGGCATAGATTCACTCCACCGTCCTCAGGTACCGTGTAGCCGAAATGTCGCGCGCCGAGATCACCACCCCCGAAGAGCTCCCCGAAGAATCCGTCGTCGAGCTGTCGCTGCGCCCGCAGCGGCTCGAGGAGTTCATCGGCCAGCAGAAGGTGAAGGACAACCTCCGGCTCGCGATCGATGCGGCGCTGGCGCGCGGCGAGCCGCTCGACCATTCGATCTTCTATGGACCGCCGGGACTCGGCAAGACGACGCTGGCCGAGCTGATCGCGCGCGAGCTGCGCGTCAACATCCGCACGACGTCGGGGCCCGCGCTCGAGAAGCCCGGCGACTTGGTGGGCACGCTCACCAACCTGCGCGCCGGCGACATCCTCTTCATCGACGAGATCCACCGCCTGCGTCCGATCATCGAGGAGTTCCTCTATCCGGCGATGGAGGACTACCGGATCGACATTCGCCTGAGTGAAGGACCGAAGGCGCAGACGATCACCATGCCGATCGAGCGGTTCACGCTCATCGGCGCCACGACACGCTTCGGCATGCTGACCCCGCCGATGCGCGCCCGGTTCGGCATCGAGCAGCGGCTGAACTACTACTCCCCCGAGGATCTCGAGCTGATCGTCCGCCGCACGGCCGACGTGCTCAAGGTCGAGATCCAGACGGCCGGCGCGCGCGAGATCGCGCGACGGTCGCGCGGCACGCCGCGCGTGGCCAACCGGCTGCTGCGCCGCGTGCGCGACTACGCCCAGGTGCGCGCCGACGGCATCATCACGGAAGACGTCGCGCGCGCGGCGCTCGCCATGCTGGACGTGGACCAGTTCGGCCTCGACGACATGGACGCGCGGATCCTCCGCGCGATCATCGAGAAGTTCGATGGCGGCCCGGTCGGCGTCGCCACCATCTCGGCGGCCATCGGCGAGGATACGAACACGCTCGAGGAAGTGTACGAGCCCTTCCTCGTGCAGCAGGGGTTCCTGCAGCGCACGCCCCGCGGCCGCGTCGCCACGCCGATGGCGTACCGGCACTTCGGGTACACGCCGCCGGCGATCCCCAGCGAGCAGGTCGCGTTGTTCTAGCGCGTTTCAAGTTTCAGGCGGCTGGCGCCCAGCTAGCTTGGAGCCATGCACGGCCTCCTCACCGCCGACTACGACTTCGAGCTGCCGCCCGAGCTGATCGCGCAGACGCCGCTCGCGCGGCGCGACGCCAGCCGGCTCATGGTGATCGATCGTGCTGCCGGCACCATCAGCCACCGAACCTTCACCGACCTGCCGACGCTCACTCGCGCCGGCGACCTGATGGTGATGAACCGATCCCGCGTCGTGAAGGCGCGACTGCTCGGCACCCGCGTCGGCTCCGGCGCGCCAGCGGAAGTATTTCTCCTCCAGCCGCTCGGCGACGATCGACACGAGGCGATGGTTTCGCCGGGCGGGAAGCTCAAGCCGGGGCGCCGCGTTGAGTTCGCACCGGGCTTCAGCGCGGAGATCCTCGAGGTCACCGACCGCCGGACCCGCGTCGTGCAGCTATGCGCCGTCGCGCCGTACGCCAGCGTGGCCGACGCGATCGACGCGCATGGTCACATCCCGCTGCCACCGTACATCGAGCGAGCCGACGACGTGTCGGACGCGGACCGCTACCAGACGGTGTACGCGCGCGAAGCCGGATCCGTCGCGGCGCCAACGGCAGGGCTGCACTTCACTCCCGAGCTGCTGGCTGCGCTCGATGCGCGCGGCGTTCGGCGCGGCGAAGTGGTGCTGCACGTCGGCGCGGGCACCTTCAAGCCGGTCGAGCACGACAACCCCGCCGCGCACGTGATGCACGAAGAGCGATACATGATCCCCGACGCCACGGCCCAGGCACTCGTGGAGACGCGCGCGGCCGGTGGGCGGGTGTGGGCGGTGGGAACGACGTCGGTGCGCACGCTCGAGAGTGCCGCGGAGCCCGACCGGACGGTGCGCGCGGGCGAAGGAGAGACGCGTATCTTCATCCGTCCGCCGGCCAGCCCGCGCGTCGTCGACGCCCTCGTCACCAACTTCCACCTGCCCCGCTCCACGCTCATCATGCTCGTCGCTGCCTTCGCCGGATACGATCTCACCATGCGCGCCTACGGCGAGGCGATCGCCGAGCGGTATCGCTTCTACTCGTACGGCGACGCGATGGCGATCGTATGAGCTTCGAGTTCACGCTCGAGCGCTCGGAAGGTGCCGCGCGGGCGGCGCGCTTCGCCACGCCGCACGGCGTCGTCCACTCGCCCGCCTTCATGGCGGTCGGCACCCTCGCGACAGTCAAGGCGCTCGATCCCGACGACCTGCGCGCGATGGACGCGCAGATGATCCTCGCCAACGCCTACCACCTGCACCTCCGTCCCGGCGACGAGCTGATACGCGAGCTGGGCGGACTGCACGAGTTCATGCAGTGGGACGGTCCGATTCTCACCGACTCGGGCGGCTTCCAGGTGTTCTCGCTCGAGGGGCTGCGCACGATCGACGAGGACGGCGTCGACTTCCGCAGCCACATCGACGGCTCCAGCCGCCGCTTCACCCCCGAGAGCGTGATGCGCATCGAGCGCAACCTCGGCGCCGACGTCATCATGCAGTTCGATCACGTGATCCCGGGGCAGAGCGACGCCGTGGCTGCGCGCGACGCGAGCGAACGGAGCGTGCGCTGGCTCGCCCGCTGCGCCGCGGCGTTCGACGAGCTGTCGCGCAGCGATCCCATACCACATCAGGCAGCCCAGGCGTTGTTTCCGATCGTCCAGGGGGGCATCCATGCCGACCTGCGCGCCGAAGCCGCGCGGGCGATTCGTGGCATGGGCGACTGGAAGGGGGTCGGCATCGGCGGGCTCTCCGTCGGCGAGGCGAAGCCGGAGATGTACCGCATCCTCGAAGCCGTGCACGACGAGCTGCCCATCGACCGCCCGCGCTATCTCGTGGGCGTCGGCTTTCCGGAGGATCTGGTGGAGGGGGTGCGGCGCGGCGTGGACCTGTTCGACTGCGTGGCGCCCACGCGCATGGGCCGGAACGGCACCGTGTTCACGGCGGATGGACGGCTGAACATCAAGCGCGCCGAGTTCCGCGCCGACCGGCGCCCGCTCGACGCGGAGTGCGACTGCACGGCATGCCGCCGCTTCTCGCGCGCCTACATCCGGCACCTCTACCTGGCGGACGAGATTCTCGGGCTCCGCCTCCTCTCGCTGCACAATGTACATTTCCTCGTGTCGCTGATGCGGCAGGCGCGCGTCGCCCTGCTCGGCGGCACCTTCGACGGCTGGAGCGAGACCTGGCTCCGGCGTTATCACTCCCGCACCGTTCCGGCCTCCGTATGATCCATCAGGGATTCTCCGCCGCGTTGCTCGCGCTGCAGTTCGGCGGCGGCGTCGGCAGCATGGCACCGTTCCTCCTCCAGATCGTCGCGATCTTCGGCATCTTCTACTTCCTCATCATCCGCCCGCAGCAGGCGCAGAAGAAGAAGCACGAGGAGGCGCTGCGGAACATCAAGCGCGGCGACCGCGTGGTCACCTTCGGCGGCATCATTGGTGAGGTGGTGCACGTGAAGGACAGTGCGGAAGGAAGCGCGGGGCGCGGGCTCGAGGACGAAGTCACCATCAAGTCCGCCGAGTCGCGGCTCGTGGTCGAGCGCGGGCGCATCGCGCGCATCGTCGGGGTGAGCACCGGCGTGCCATCGGCCAAGGCCTGAGCGCGGCGACGTGAGCATTCTCGACATCCGCGTCCTCGGCGACCCGATCCTCCGGCAGGCGACGACGCCGGTGGCGCGGATCACCGACGACCTGCGGCGGCTCGTCGCCGACATGTTCGACACGATGCACCATGCACGCGGCATCGGGCTCGCCGCGCCGCAGGTGGGGCGCACCGAGCGCCTCGCCATCGTGCAGGTGGACGACCAGCGCCTGGTGTTGATCAACCCCGAGGTGATCGAGCGCGACGGGAAGGCGAAGGGCGAGGAAGGCTGCCTCTCCATCCCCGACATCTACGCCGACGTCGAGCGGCCGAAGACGGTGACGGTGCGCGCGCTCGATGAGCACTTCGCGTCGTACGAGGTGGAGGCGACCGACCTGCTCGCGCGCTGCATCCAGCACGAGATCGATCATCTCGACGGCAAGCTGTTCCTCGACTACCTCAGTGTCCTGAAGCGCACCGCCGCTCTCGCCAAGTGGAAGCTCGAGCAGGGGAAGTACCCCGGCTACGTCCGCCGCGTGTCGCTCGAGACGCCGGAAGAGCTGAGCCAGCACGAGCACCCGGACGAGGAGCTGTAGGTGCGCGTCCTCTTCTGGGGGACGCCCGGCTTCGCGACCGCCGCGCTCCGCGCGCTGGTGGGCGAAGGGTTCGACGTGATCGGCGTCGTGACGCAGCCCGACAAGCCGGTTGGCCGCTCGCGCTCGAAGGTGGAGCCCTCGGCGGTGAAGATCGTCGCGCTCGCGGAAGGA
>JBBQDE010000265.1:0-4845 GCA_038319425.1 Gemmatimonadales bacterium | reverse complement strand
TGCAGCGCCCGACCGATGTCGCGCGCGCGCACCTCGTCGTTGCCACCGTCCCGATCGATCACGTGCAACGTCGACGGGGTCCCCAGCACGTACGCCACCAGCCGGTTGGGTCCGAGCCACACGTGGTAGCCCACCGGCTGCAGGCCGGGCAGCACCAGCTGGGGATCGGCCCCGTCGAGGGCGAAGCTCCACAGCCGCTGCACCGAATCGCGCTCGACGCGCACGACGCTGAATCGCGAGCCGCCGGGCATCACGGTCGGCGAATACTCACTCTCCGGCGTGGCTGTGACACGCGTCGTTCGCCGCGTCTTGATGTCGTACCGCCAGATATCCGCCTGGCCGTCCGCACCGATCGCGGTGTAGAGCATCGCACTCGCGTCGAGCAGGAACGATGGCTGGTTGTCGTAGCCGACTCGGTGCGTGACGTTCTCCGCCGCGCCGACCACGATGGAGTCGGCCCGGCGCGCGACCGGCGCGAGAAAGACGTCCATGTTCGGGGCCTGCGCGAAGGCCGCGGACCCCATCGACGCGGTGGCGAGCAGCACGAGCACGGCCCGCATCACTCGAGCTCCAACAGGATGGCGCCCTTCTCGACCGCCGTCCCCGGCTGCGCCAGCACGTTCTTCACGATGCCGGCGGCGCTCGCGCGCAGTTCGTTTTCCATCTTCATCGCCTCCATGACCACGAGTCCCTGACCAGCCTGCACCGAATCACCCACCTGCACGGCGACCCGGACGATCATCCCCGGCATCGGGGCGATGAGAGGCGACGGTCCAGACGGTCCCGCTGTCGCGCCGCTCAGCTCGCGAATCGCGCGCGTCCGTTCATCCAGCGCCTCCACCTCGTATCGAAATCCATCCAGCCAGAGCGTGTACCGTCCGCGCGTCGGCCCGCGACGCGCCACCACGCGATGCACCTCGTCGCCGATCGTCACCATCCGCACCGGCGTTCCTTCCAGCTCCGTCACATGCGCCGCCGCCGTCAGGTCGCCGACCGTGGCGATGCCGGCGTCCAGGGTGACCTCCACATCCTCGTCGCCCACGCGCACCACGTACTTCATGCGGCCTCCGGTACGAGCTCGCACACCGTCTCGACGTGTGCCGTCTGGGGGAACATGTCGTACGCGCGCAAGGACGCCACCCGATAGCGTGGCATGCGCGCCACGTCCCGCGCCAGGGTGGCCGGATCGCAGCTCACATACAGGATCGCGCGGGGCGCGAGCGGGGCGCACTGGAGCGCATCCGCGACGCGGGCATCCACCCCCGCGCGCGGCGGGTTGAGGAGTACGACGTCGGCGGGGAGCGCGGCGGGAAGGTGGTCTTCCACACGTCCGACGATCGCAACCGACAGTGGGCCAAGGCGATCGCGATAGCTCGCGACGGCATCGCGATCCAGCTCGATCGCCACGACCGTGCGCCCTTCCGCGGCCAGCGGAAGGGCCGTGTCGCCCATGCCCGCGTATGCATCGATGACCCGTGCTGGACCGTGACTCCGCACGCGCTCGAGCACGTGTCCTCGCAGCGATGCGGCCACGCCTGCATTCACCTGGACGAACGACGCACCGGCGCTCGCGGCTCCCTCGCGGGCCGCGAGCCTGCGCAGCTGCCCTACGGCCGGGCGCCACCACAGCTCCGATACCGACGGCACCGCCGCAAAGAATCGATCCGCCGACGGCCAGGCGTAACCGCCTTCCACCACGATGGACGCCCCCGCTTCCACGAGCCGGACCGCCACGCGGAGCTGGCGCTCGTCCGGTAGCAGGTCGAAGTGCGGCCGGAGCGCCTTCCACACCGCCAGCACACCGTCCGCCGTGATCGGGCAGTCACGCAGGTCGAATACGGCCGCGGGATCGTCGTAGGGATGCAGGCCGGCGATCCACCGGCTGCCCACGCGGCGCAGGTGGAGCGTCAGCTTGCGCCGATAGCGCCACTGCGCATCGCTCGACTCGACCGTGGGTGCATCGACCTCGCGCTTGCCGATCCGTCGCAGCGCGTCACCGATGATGGCGCGCTTGGCCGCGAGCTGCGCGTCGTAGGCGAGATGCTGCAGCTGGCACCCTCCGCACCGATCGACCGTGTAGTGGTGACACGCGGGCTGAACGCGGTGTGGCGACGCGACTTCGAGCGACTCCAGATGACCGCGCGCGAACCGCTTGCCCGCGGCGACGCGCACGAGCGCCACGTCGCCCGGCGCGGTGCGCGGCACGAACACGACCATCCCGTTGGTGCGCCCCACCCCGTCGCCGCCGGCCGCTACACTCGCGATCTCCACCCGCGCCGTCGACTCGATCATCGGAGCGCCTCGGCGCGCGCGGCGCGCAGCCAACCGGCATTCGCGTCACCCGCCGACGGTGCCGACGCCGCCGGCGATGCGGCATCCCGACGACGCGGTGCCGACCGTTCGCGTTCGGCCAGCAAGACGGCGGCGATCGCGGCGCGCACGACGCCTTCGTGCGGTGGCGGCACCGCCGTCAGCGCGGCGAGGTGCTTCTCGAGCCATTGAATGTCGATCGCGCCCCGGCCGAAGTCGTCATTCTCCATCATGCGCAGGTGAAAGTCGCGCGAGGTGTCGAGGCCGTCGATCGTGAGCTCAAGCAGCGCGCGGTGCATGCGTGCGATCGCCTGCGGACGATCGGCGGCCCAGACGATGAGCTTCGCCAGCATGGGATCGTAGTACAGCGACACCTCGCTGCCGGTCTCGATGCCGCTGTCCCACCGTACGCCGGGGCCGCTCGGCACGTGCAGGAACTCCACGCGTCCGGTGGACGGCAGGAATCCGTTGGCCGGATCCTCGCTCGTGATGCGACACTCGATCGCCCAGCCGCGCGGGCCGAGCTCCTCCTGCCGGAAGGGGAGTCGCTCGCCGGCGGCGATGCGCAGCTGCCACTGCACCAGGTCCACGCCCGTGACGAGCTCCGTCACCGGATGCTCGACCTGGATGCGAGTGTTCATCTCCAGGAAGTAGAACTCGCCGTGCGCATCGAGCAGGAACTCGCACGTGCCGGCATTGACGTAGCCCGCCGCCGTCGCCGCGGCGACCGCCGCCGCGCCCATCCGCGCCCGCAGCTCCGGAGTGACGGCGACGCTGGGCGCTTCCTCGATCATCTTCTGATGCCGGCGCTGCACCGAGCATTCGCGCTCGCCGAGATGCAGCATGGTGCCCTGCTGGTCGCCGAGGATCTGGATCTCCACGTGCCGGGGGCCGACGATGTACTTCTCGACGTAGACGGCATCGTCGCCGAAGGCATTCTTCGCCTCGCGCTGCGCGGCCTGGAGGGCGAGTGCCAGCTCCTCGCGCCGATGGACGACGCGCATTCCCTTGCCGCCTCCGCCGGCGGCGGCCTTCAGCAGCACGGGATAGCCGAAGCGCTCCGCGACTTCTGCCGCCTCGGCCGCGTCGCGCAGCGCGGTCGTCGTGCCGGGAACCACCGGCGTACCGGCGGCGATGGCGAGCGTGCGCGCCGCCGTCTTGCTCCCCATCGCGGCGATCGCCTCAGCGGGGGGGCCGATCCACACCAGGCCGGCGTCGCGCACCGCGCGGGCGAACCACTCCCGCTCGGACAGGAATCCATAGCCCGGGTGGATCGCCTCGGCGCCGGTCTTCAACGCGGCGGCGATGATCAGGTCGCCCTTGAGATACGACTCGCGCGATGGTGCGGGGCCAAGCAGCACCGCTTCGTCGGCCTCGCGCACGTGCGGCGCACGCGCGTCGGCCTCGGAGTACACCGCCACCGTCCGCACGCCGAGCTCGCGGCACGCGCGGATGACGCGGAGCGCGATCTCTCCGCGATTCGCGATCAGCACCTTCTCAAACACGGACGGCTCCGAGGATCGCCAACAGCCGGTCGGCGATCACCACCTGGGTAAACGTCACAGCGGGATGTTGCCGTGCTTCTTCGGCGGATTCCGGTCCCGCTTGGTGCGCAGCGTTTCCAGCGCGTCGATCAGGCGCGGCCGGGTGTCTCGCGGATCGATGATGTCGTCGAGATACCCCCGTCCCGCCGCGACGTAGGGGTGCGCGAACTTGTCGCGATACTCGTTGATCTTTGCATCCGTCGCCGCGGCGGGGTCGGCGCTGTCGGCGATCTCCTTGCGGAACAGGATCTCGACCGCCCCCTTGGGCCCCATCACGGCGATCTCCGCGGTGGGCCACGCGAGATTGAGATCGCCCCGGATGTGCTTCGAGCTCATGACGTCGTAGGCACCACCGTAAGCCTTGCGAGTGATGACGGTGAGCTTGGGGACCGTCGCCTCGCAGTAGGCGTAGAGCAGCTTCGCGCCATGGCGGATGATGCCATTGTGCTCCTGCGCCACGCCGGGAAGGAAGCCGGGCACGTCTTCCAGCGTCACGATGGGGATGTTGAACGCGTCGCAGAAGCGGATGAACCGCGCCGCCTTCATTGACGCGTTGATGTCGAGGACGCCCGCGAGCATGGCCGGCTGATTCGCCACGATCCCCACGCTGAATCCGCCCAGGTGCGCGAACCCGCACAGAATGTTCGCGGCGAAGCCAGCCTGGACCTCGTAGAACGACCCGTCGTCGACGACCCGCCGGATAACGTCGTGCATGTCGTACGGTTTGTTCGGGTTGTCGGGCACGATGTCGAGCAGCGCCTCGTCGCGGCGATCGCGCGGATCGGTCCCGCGCCCGCGCGGCGGCTCGTCCAGGTTGTTGCTGGGAATGAACCGGAAGAGCTCACGGATCGCCTGCAGGCAAGCCGGTTCCGAATCGTGCGCGAAATGTGCGACGCCCGACACCTGGGTATGCGTGTCCGCACCACCCAGCTCCTCCATCGTCACATCCTCGTGCGTCACCGTCTTCACCACGTTGGGGCCGGTGACGAAC
>JBBQDE010000264.1:0-4847 GCA_038319425.1 Gemmatimonadales bacterium | reverse complement strand
AAGAGGTGAGCGCCTACTGCGCCGTCATGTCGGCGCAGAACCATGACGCGGGCGACCACGCAACCGCGGCGAAGTTCGAGCTGCTCGGCGGACGACACAGGGAGCGCGCGGCGAAGCTCGCCGCGCTGCTTCCGCCGCCGTGAACGTCAGGCTGTCCGCGCCACGACCGTGATCACCTCGCCCTCTTCAGCGTGTTCCGGACGTATCGCTCGTACGGCTGCTGCGGCATGTCGAACACGCGGCCGTCGTGCAGCGAGCGCACCAGCTTCGCGTACTCCGCATGCGCCCACACCAGCGGCATCGCGCCCCCGCTCGCGCGCCCGTTGAACAGCTCCAGCGCCGGGATGTCGGGGCTGTCCCACACCTGCTCCGGCAGCATGCCGCCGTCGCTCGCCTGCGCGCGCATGACGCCGAGCAGCTGCACCGCGACCTCGGGGCGGCCCGCGGCGAGCTCGTAGTGTGCACGCTCGCCGGCCAGCAGCGGCCACGGTCGTCCCACACCCACCACGTCGAACGGCGAGCCGTCCGCCTTCTCGCCGTATCCGTCGTGATTGTACCGGTACCACGCCGGTCCCGTCTCCGTACGCACCCGAAGCTTGGCGTCGATCACCTTCACGGTGTTCACGATGCGCGGATCGTGCGGATCGCGGAGGCCGAAGCGCACCAGCGCCAGCGCGTCCACGCTCACGATCTCCTCGTACGGCGCCTCGTGCTCGCCGAGCGGGCGGTTCTTGATCGGGATGCGTCCGCCGTTCGCCGGATGCTCGTCGTGCACGTCGGCCGGTGCGATGCGGACGTAGTAGCCGTCCACACCGCACTCCCGCGCGAGAGGAGTATCCGTGACGTACGTCCAGCGCTCGATGCCGTCGTTCCACGCATCGGCCGTCGTGCGGAGCATCTCCGCCACGCCTGGTTCCAGGGCCCGATCGGCGAAGTCGGCGGCGATGAGGAGGGCGGAGATCTGCACCGCGATGCTGAACGGCGAGTAGCCGCCGTTCTCCTCCCAGCGGTCCTGGCCCGTCACCGGCCCGTGCCCCACGAGGAACGCCGCCGCGCTCCGGATCATCGGCCACGGATCGAGATCTTCCAGCTGCCCATCGCGCCGTAGCAGCTCGGCGAAGACGATCGGGAACGCGATCTCGTCCATCTGCAGGCCGTTCCAGTAGGGCGTGCCGTCCAGCCAGAGGTTCTGCGCCCATCGCCCGTCCGCCTCCTGGGTGCTGAGCAGATAGCGCAGCGTGCGTCGCGCCATCACGTTGTGTCCCAGCGCAATGAGCGCCCCCGCGCTGTTCACGAGGTCGCGCGGCCACACGAGATGGTATCCGCCCATCTCGTGATCGCCCTTGGTGTGCCCCCACGGGATCGAGAGGCTCGCGATCATCGCGCCGCTCGCGCTCTTGTCCTCGTGAACGGCCAGCACGGCGGCGCTCATGCGGTAGAGATCCACTACACTCTCCGGCAGCTCGGCCGGTGTGTGCTTGCGGCGTTCGGGTTGCGGCCTGGTCGTCGCGTCGTGCGCGCGTGTGCTGTCGTGCGCGTGGGCCGCGAGGTCGCGCGTCGCCCGGCGGCGCGATTCCTCGGGCGTCGTGGACTTTCCCGGCGTCGCCGGCCCGTGCGTGTGCTCGTGGAAGCGCGTCCAGCTGCGGACGTATGACGTGTGGATGCGCTCGAACTGCGACGCGAGCGTCATGCGCGCGCGCTGCGCCGCTTCGGCCGGCCCACCGCCGAAGGCCAGCGCGATGACGAACTCCGAGACGAGCGCGTCGTCACCCTCGCGGCGCCGTTCGCCGAGCCGCACCTCTGCGCTGAGCGCGATGTTGCCGTCGCGCGCCTCGGTGTACAAATCGGTGAGGCGGCCCGCCGCGCGTACCTGGCGCCATCCGTCGTTCACGCCCACGTAGCCCACGCTCGCCGCGCTCCACCCCGCGTCGCACATCACGGCGAGCGACACGTCGGTGCGGCGCGCGAACAGCATCGGGATCCCCTTGTAGCTGTCCACCCAGCCGTCGTTCCCGTACCCCTGGTTGCCGATGTGCGGCGCGAGCAGCGCGAACAGCCGGTAGTCCGCGGGCGACCCCACGAGGGCACGGAAGCGGATGCGCTGCAGCAGCACGGCGCGTTCTGGATCGGTGATGATCGTCTTCTCGATCTCGAACCGCCCCTGCACGCAGCGGTTCACCAGGCGATAGCCCGGCACGCCGGGCCCCAGCAGGTGCACGGTGCTGGTGGTGTCGCGCTTCTCCTCGGCGAAGAAGCCGCTCGCCCCGGTCACGAGCAGCCCGAAGTCCCGCGTATTCGCCTGGTCGACGCGCGGATAGTAGACCTCGTCCACGATGCCGTGCGAGATCGTGAACCAGATCCGGCTGCGCGAGTCGAGCGCCGTGCCGACGCCGCTCTTCGCGCTCGACGTCCACCTCGGTTCCGTGCCCGGCCCGCCGGTGGCCGCGCGCCCGACGCTCCCGCCCGGGTCGCTCACGTGCAGGTGATCTCGGCCTGCCAGAGCCGTTCTCCCCCGCGGAAGGCGTGCGCGTTGTTGCCGCGCCGTGTGCGCGGCGGCAGCACGTCGAGCAGCCGCACGTTGCCGCCGCCGAGCACCGCGTAGTCGGCCACGAGCCCCTGCAGCAGCAGGTCGACGACGATGTGCACATGGCGCCGCCACCGCTTCTTCCCGAGCGCGAGCAGGCCCGCTTCCCCGATGAACTCCTCGAACGTCTTGCCGTCGCGATACGGCAGGTGCGCCACCTCGAGCGGCACGACGACGCCGTCGCGCACCAGCGTCGTCCCCAGCCCGGTGCCCAGCCCGAGGAAGAGCATGCTCCGGCCGCGATAGCTGCCGAGTGCCTGCATGGCCGCGTCGTTGATCAGCCGCACCGGCCGCTCGAACGCCCGCTCGAAGTTGAAGCGCCTCCACCCCGCGCCGAGGTTGCGCGGCTCGAGCGCGATCCGGCCGCGGACCACCGGGCCGGGATAGCCGATCGTCACCACGTCGTAGCGCCACCCCGCGGTGGCCGCGAGCACTTCCGTCACCATCTGGCGCGGCGTGAGCCGAGGGCCCGACGGCAGCTTCACGCGCCCCACGTGGCCCGTGAGAAAGAGCTTCACATGCGACCCGCCGATGTCGATGACGAGGACTTTCTTCACGCGAACGAGCGGAAGGGAGTTGAGGAGGACGCGCCCGGGCGGCAGCAAAGGATGGAGCAGATCGCGGCGCGGCGCGAGGCGGTCGCACGGTTTGCGCCGGCGGTGTGGCGAGGCGACCTTGAGGCATGCGCCCCCATTACCTCGCCTTCCGCCGCACCCTCGCCGGAGGAATGATCGTGCTCGTCTCCCTCGAGATCGATCCGGAAGGCGTCGTGCACGGCGTGCTCCAGGTGGAGCGCCGTGTCGATCCCAGCCGACAGCTGTTCGACACCGCCCCCGTGGTGGCACGGGCGAACGGGAAATCCAAGGACGACGTGCTGAAGAAGCTCCGGACGCTGGCGGAGAACGATGCCGAGCTCGCGGTGGAGCTCGCGCGATGGGAGGCGGCGCATCCGTCGCAGCGGAAACCCGGCGAGCGCTCCTGGTCGTGAGGCGCGAGCCGCTCGCAGGATGAGCGGCTCGCCGGACGCGGGACTATCGCGTCGCGTCCACCGAGTTCTTCAGATTCTCGTTCAGCGACGTGTCGCCATTGATGATCGATGCCCAGCTCACGTGCGGGCCGTTCCGCTTTCCCTTTTCCACGACCTTCACGCCATCGGGCGCGATCGTGATCGTGTAGACCTTTCCGCTCACTTCCAGCTCGCGCTTGATCGACTTGTCCAGTTTGGTCGCCATATATCCTCTGAAGGGTGTGCTGACTGACGCGAAGCTTATGCGAGCGTGGGAAATGAAGCTAGTGACCTTCCTCACGTGAGGCGTGGCGCATGCGACGTGAGGCGGGGCGCGTACGGCGCGTCGTAGGTACGTGAGGCGCGCGGCGTGCGGGAACGCCGCGCGCTACGTCCCTTCCAGCCCGCGCAGTCGTGCATCGAGATGCGACCGGTCCGCGACCGTCGCCGCCAGCGGGCCGTGCGCGCCGAACTCCACGATCGACACCGACCCCACCGGACAGCCGAACCGGTAGCGGAAGCGGCCCACGTCCACCCCGAGCAGCGCACAGAGCGCCACACGGATCGACGCCTTGTGCGACACGACGAGCACGTTGCCGTCGTCGTGGGCGCGGTCGATCTCCTCGATCACGCGGGTCATCCGCTGCGCGAGCGCGACGGCGGTCTCTCCCCCCGTCGGCGGGTTCCAGGCCGGATCGGCCGTCCACCGCTCGTACTCCACGTGGTGCTCGCGCGATACTTCGTCGGCGCCGAGTCCGTCCCACTCGCCGTAGTCGAGCTCAGCGAGATCGTCGCGCGATTCCACCGGAAGACCGAGCGCGCGCGCGAGCGGTGCGGCGGTGGTGCGTGCCCGCACGAGCGGGCTGGAGTAGATCGCCTGCCACGTCATCGCGCGATACGCCTCCGCGAACGCCTCGGCCATCGCCATCCCCTCCGCGGTGAGCGCCGGATCCAGGCGACGCCCGCAGTACACGTTCGCCCGGCTCATCGCCGTCTGCCCATGTCTCAGCAGGAAGAGTCGAAGCATTCGGTGAATCTATCGGTAGACCGCGAGTGATGAGGTGCCGGGCACATCGCTTGCTTTTGCCCATGCCGTGCGGGTTCCACCCGCCCACCTCGCATCCAACCCACACGGGAGCACGAACGATGGAACTCGACAGCCTGCGCGCCCTCTACGTCGAAGAGCTGAAGGACCTCTGGAGCGCCGAGAACCAGATTCTCAAGGCGTTGCCCCGCATGGCGAAAGCCGCCACGCAT
>JBBQDE010000263.1:0-4859 GCA_038319425.1 Gemmatimonadales bacterium | reverse complement strand
GGTGATGGTGCACATGACGGGGGTGAACGCGAACGATCGACATGAGGTGCAACGTAGTGGCGACCCGCCCGCCGGTCAACGCCACGGCGCGGGCTGTGCAGCGAGGAGGCGCGAGGCGTCGCGTGGTCGAGGTCGGGGTTTCCCGAATTGCGCCGGCGCCCTCTTGTGAATAAATTCACAATACCCGACGGGGCCCCGTCGGGCAGCACTCAACGATCCAAGCTTGTGGAGGTCTTCAGAAATGCGGTTCTACGGTATTGCACTCCTCTCTGGTGCGGCGGTCCTCGGCGCCTGCGGCGGCGAGACCAAGTCTTCAACGGACACCGCCGCGGCAAACGCCGCCGCGACCAGCACGGCCACGCCTTCGACGGCCACAGCGACCCCCAGCACCGGCACGGCGCCGGCGGCGGGCGCGGTAGCGGCGGCACCGGCCACCGGCACCACCCACGAAGTGAAGATGATCGGCGATGCGACCGGGTATAAATTCGATCCCGCCAACATCACCGTGAAGTCCGGCGACGCCATCAAGTACATCATGGTCTCCGGCGGCCCACACAACGTCGCGTTCACCGGCATCGCCGACGCGGCGGTCAAGGCGCAGCTCGACGCGAACATGCCCGGCCAGCACATGGGCGAAGATTCCGGTCCGATGGTCATGCAGCCGAACGAAGCCTACACGGTGTCGTTCGCCAAGATTCCGGCGGGCAAGTACGACTTCAACTGCGTGCCGCACAGTGCCATGAACATGAAGGGCACGGTCACGGTCCAGTAGTCGACCGATGACGTCCCGCTGCACGCCACGACGGGGTGGATGCCACAGGGCATCCACCCCGTCGTCCGTTCGGCCCGGAATCGTCGCCTCCGTCAGAGTGGCCCATCCCGTGCGCTAGCGGAGGAGTCAGCACACCGGCCGGAGAGCCGCTACCCCTGAGTCACCCGCCCCACGCACCATGAGTCCGCGCCGCCGTCCCGCCCGCAAGCGTGCCAGCCCGCCGTCGCCGTCGCGCGCGGCCTGGATGACCGCGCGTGCCCGTAATGCGCTGCGCCGGCCCGTCTTCATCGGCGCGATCAGCGTCGTCACGTTCGTCACATCGCTCGTCGCGCTCATCGTCGTGCCCCAGCAGGCAAAGCGCGCGGCGAACGCCATCCGGCCGGCGCCCGATGCGCGCCCGGACACGCTGCCGACCCTGCACTCGCTGCAGACGGCCGAGCGCCAGGTGGCCACTGCCGATGCGGCGCTCGTCGCGTCGCGAGCACAGCTCGTCCAGCTCATCGCCGCCACCGCCGCCGCGGTCGCGGCCGACACGACCGTCAACGGAGCCGCCATCGGATCGGCGGTTCGCGGGCGGCGCGACTCGCTGACCGCGGAGCTCGGTCTGCTCGACCGCCTCCTCACGCGGGCCGACAATGCGCCGCTCCTCGGCTCCTATCGGGCGCTGGCGGAAGCGCCGCCCATGCGCGGCGACGCGCAGGCGAAGGTGCTGCTCGATTCCCTCGTCGAGATCGAGCGCGAGCGCGAGAGCTACAACGCGGTCGGTGGCGTGGACCCCGTGTTCGTCGCGCTCACGGCACGCGCCAATGAGCTCGGTCGCAACATCCAGGCGCTCGTGGCGGGACGTCGGAGCTCGATGCAGCGCGAGCTCGCCGCACTCGCGCCTCCGCCGTCGGCCGCGGCCGCCGCCATCGCCTCCCGCCCGCTGCCCGACACCATGGCGGCCATGTACCGGCGCGATACCGCGCGCACCGTGGCCGCCGAAGTGAACAACCGGCTCGCTCGCGAGCGAGCGGAGCTCCAGCGGCTGGACGTGCGGGAGGAGCGCGCTCGCGAGCTCGCGAACGTGGGCGCCTCGCCGCCGGCGATGCTCGCGGCGGCGCTCGTGTTCGGTGCGATGCTCGGGTTCGGCGTTGCCCTCCTCGACGAGGTGCGCCGGCCGCGTGTCGCGGATTCGTACGAGATCGAGCGCGCCACCGGGGTGCGCGTGTTAGGTGTGATCCGGCCCGTCGCCCCATCGCCCGAGCGCGGCCGACGCGCCGCCGACCGCAACGGACCGCCATACCTCAACCCGGGGAGCGATGGACACCAGCTCATCTACCTGACCATCGCCACGGCCGGCACCGATGTGGTGATGCTCACCGTCGTGGGCGACAATCCCGCCGTCTCGGCGATCATCGCGATCAACTTCGCCGCCATCGCCGCGCAGGAAGCGCGCGCCACGCTCCTGGTGGACACCGAGGCAGCCGACACCGTGGAGGTGGCACTGCGCCTGCCGCCAAGTCCGGGCGTCGTGGGACTGATCGAAGGAAAGGTGAGCTGGCCCGAAGCAATTCGCCCTACCCGGTCGGGACGGGACCGGACGATAGACGTCGTCTCGAGCGGGCATGGCGCCATCTCGATCGACGCGCTGAAGGAGCTCTTTCAGCGCGACATCGCGCGTCTGTCGCGCCGGTACGACGCCGTGGTGCTGGTCAGCTCTCCGGAGCAGGTGAGCCTGGGGCTGCCGACCGCGCTCCCCATTCCAGATGTCGTCTACTGCGCGCGCACCGGGCAGACGCCGGTGGCCGAGCTCAAGAAGGCGCTCGAGGAGATCGAGCAGGCCGGCAGCCGTGTGCGCGGCGTCGTGCTGTGGGACGCGCCGGATCCGGCGCTGCTCGAGCAGCAGGCGGCGGCGCCGCCCGCTCGTCGCGCGACTGCCGGGGTGGCGTAAGTCATTCGCGCTCGCGACCGACGATGATGCCGACGTCGGCGATCGCGCCGTGACTGACCGGGAGTGCGCGCCACTCCCCGTGCGGCAATGATCCCAGCAGCCGCCTCGCGGAAGTTCCGCCCGCCCAGTCGCTGAGCGCGGGAAGCACGACGAGCCGTTCTCCCGCGAGCACGCACGGAAAGCGCGCCGAGGCGCCGGTCTCGTCGCGGACCGTGATACTGGGATGCAAGTGGCCGCACACCGTCCAGCGTACCGGTCGTGACGTGGGGGGCACATGGACGATGTCCACGCCGCCGATGCGAAGCGTGCCTGTGGTCTCGCGACCGACGAAAGAGCCACCGCGATCGTGATTGCCGAGCACCACGTCGAGCGCCACGTCGCCAGGTAGCGCGGCCGCGAGCTGCGCGAGCTCGGCGCGCTCGAACTCGTCCACGTCGGTCGTGGAGTGGCGAAGGTCTCCCGCGACCACGATGCGTGTGGCCGCCAGCTCGCGCGCCATCGCGAGCAGCCGCATGCCGATCGCGGCGCCGCTCACGACCGGGGGCAGGTAGCCGCCCCGCCGCTGCGCGGCGAGCTCGTAGCCAATGTGAATGTCCGCGACGATGACGGTTCGGGCGTCGGGCAGCCACGCCGCGCCGTCGCCCGTAAGGCGGAGTCCAGGCGCGATCTCGAGCCACCGACGCATGCGATGCGCTCAGCCCGCGCCCGCGACGGCGTTGCTCGTTGCCGCGGCACGTTCCCAGAGACGTCGCAGGAACGCATCACGCTCCTCCAGCAGCATCGCGTCCGTGGTACCGGCCGCGACGAGTCGAAAGAGGAATGGCGGCGGTCCGTCGAGGTCGCGCATCGTCACCCGTCCGGCCACGCGCTCCAGCCATGCTTCCGCGGTCGGAACGTCGAGATCGTCCTCGAGCACCGTGCGGTACGTCTCGCGCACGAGTGGAAAGTCGGGACGCTCCCGCTCGAGCACCGTCCAGATGCGGCGCGCGTTCATCTGCATGGCGCCGACGAACTTCGAGCGCCCGTGATAGTTTTTCACCAGCATCAGCCCGATGGCGGCGACAGCGCGAAAGCGACGGCCCCAGAGGTCCGACCGCCCCACCGCGGCGCGCACGTCGGCGCGCACGCCGCGTGGGTCGAACAGCCGGGCGAGCGTGGCGTCGTCCCATGCCGCACGCCGCGGCACGCGCAGGGCGAATGCCTGATCGTCCACGAGCAGTCCCACGCTTCCCTTCCCCAACCGATACGCGATGGCGCGCGCGAGCGCGTCGTTCGCGCGCCGGCCAAGCGGACTCGTGACGGCATGCACGATCACCCGATCGTCGTCGGGATCCGTCCAGCGCTCCACCAGCACCTCGTCCGGATCGGGGATGGCCGAGAGAGCGTGGTGCGTGCCCACGTATTGCGCGAGCGCCGCCGCATCGTCTGGCGCTATTTCGTACCGGAACGCCAATAATTCGGCCAACGCCGCCGTGCCGCCCACGACGAATGCGTCGCGCAGCAGCGCGCGAAGCATGGCGACACCCCACGCAACGCCCGGCGCGGCTGGGAGAATCTCGGATGCCCACCGCGGCACGCTGGGGCGTCCGGTCGCGGGCGCCACGAAACCCGTCATCCCCTGCGCATACATGAATGCCCAGACGCGACCGCCCAACAGGAACCGGTCGCCCGCCTTAAGCTGCTCGAGAAAGTCCTCCTCGATGGTACCGATGGGGGCACTCGAACCCCGCGCCTTGATCCGCACCGACGCGCCACCGGCGATGGTGCCGACATTCTGGTAGAAGATCGTCGCCACCGCGCGCCCGCGCGCCTCGAACGCGCCCGCGTCGCGCACTACCTTCGCATACACGCGCCGTTCTTCCATCCCCTCGCTTGCGTCGGCAAGATAGTCCAGCACCGCGTCGAAGTCCTCGCGCGCGAGTGCCGCATACGGCGCGGCTCGTCGTACCAGTGCAAAGGCGTCGTCGTCCCGCCACCGCGCGACCGCCGCCATGCCCACGAGTTGCTGCGCCAAAACGTCCAAAGGCGCGACAGGCACGCGCACCGGATCGAGCTCCCCAGCCCGGCAGCGCTCGCTCACGACGAGGCACTCGAGCAGATCGTCCACGCCGGTGGCGATGAAGCGGCCGCGTGGATGCCGGTCGATGCGATGCC
>JBBQDE010000262.1:0-4866 GCA_038319425.1 Gemmatimonadales bacterium | reverse complement strand
GCGTGTCGACGACCGGCGCCATCTCGACGCCGGATGCGGATGTGTCGCGCGACGGGATGGGGTCGATCATCATCGTCGTCGCCACCGACGCGCCGCTCCTGCCGCACCAGCTCAAGCGCCTCGCCACCCGCGCATCGCTCGGCGTCGGCCGCTCGGGCGGGCGGGGCGACAACAGCTCGGGCGACATCTTCGTCGCCTTCTCCACCGCGAACCCGCGCGCGTCGGTCGACACCGGGGTCGTGGGCGTGACCATGCTCCCCAACCCGCGCATCAACGCACTGTTCGGCGCGACGATCCAGGCGACAGAAGAGGCGATCCTCAACGCGATGCTCGCGGCCGAGACGATGACCGGCGCTGACGACGTCCGCGTATTCGCGCTGCCGCGCGAGCGGCTCATGGCGGCGATGCGCAAATACGGTCGCGAGGCACGGAGCCACTGAATAGGGAAGGGGAATCCACGTTCAGCGTTGCGCGTTCAGCGGTAAACGGCACACGGTAAACGGGCAACGTGGATTCCCCCGCCCCCAGGCAGTAGCCGTTTCGGATGTGACGATCGTCCGTCGGATTCCGTCTGGATGGGGCAGCCCTCGCCGCAAGAAACCCACTCCCCGCCGGAACCGTTCATGCGATTCTTCGCCCGCTGGCCGCTGACGCTCGCCGCCGCCCTCGCGACCTTCGGAGCGCCGCTCCACGCCCAGGCCCGGCCGACCACGACGCAGGATGACGACGAGAGCCATCAGGTGCCGCCCTCGATCGCCACGGGCGTCACGGTTGGGGCGATGCGCTTCGCCGGCGGGCGCACGGAGAATGCGCTGGCGGTAATCCTCATGTACCGTCCAATGCCCTGGCTCAGCCTCTCCACCGCGCCGGGCTTCGCGCGCACGAGCCTCGGCACCACTTCCGCCACCGGCCTCACCGACATCCCGTTCAACGCGGCCGCCGCGCACGGATTCGAGGACGCCAGGTGGTCGCCCTCGATCGAAGGGGGGCTCTCCGCGACCCTCTCGCCCGGCGACACGAGCACGGCCCTCGGAGTGGGACGGAGCGCCCTCGAGGGCTCGGCCGCCGTCAGCGTCTCGCCCACCGACCGCCTCGGCTTCTCGTTCGGCCTCTCCCATCCACTCACCTCCGGCAGCGGCAACGGATCGATCAACCTGGAATCGACCATGTCGTTCGGCCGCACCACCGGCAGCTTCGGCCTGAGCGCCGAGACCGGGCAGGCTGATTCCGCGGCCGTGCTCTCTCGGTCGCTCGCCGCCGGTGTGGCGTACTCCATCGCCGGCCCGCTCACGCTCACCGTCGACGCGATCCACGGTCTCTCGGGCAGCGCGCCGACGTGGGGCATGTCCATCGGCATCGGCACCGCCTTCGCCGGCGTCTCCCAGATGAACCCGTCCTCCGCGCTCAAGCGACTCAAGAGTACGCTGGGCTCGAAGACCACCGGCACGAGCGGATTCGCGCGGACGACCGGCGCGTCCTCGTGCAAGCGCGCGGGAACCTGCTGACTTACGGCGCTGGCGCCTGAGCAGGGACGAGGAATTCACGCAAACGCTCAACGTGGATTCCCCTTCCCTCGGGCAGCCCATCCGTCTGCCGTATAGTCCCCTTGCCCCGAAGCCCTGTCTTCAGCAACATCATCGTAGTGCGCCCGCCATCGTTCCCCTGCGGCCGCACGCCACGCCCACCTTGTGAGGCATTCCGATGACGCCCCGATTCTGGAAGCTCGCCCCGATCGCCCTTGCGATCGCATTTGCCCCGCTCGTCTCCCGTGCCGGCGCCCAGGCGACGGCGTGCAAGGACGGCACGACCTCCGCCGCGGCGGGCCGGGGAGCCTGCTCGGGCCATGGCGGGGTGGCGCCGGCGCCGAAGCGCGCCGCGGTCGCCGCGGCCAAAGTCGAGACCCGCACGGCCAAGGCGGCGGCTGCGACCGCGGCCGCCCAGGTGAAGTGCACCGACGGCAGCACGAGCGCGAGCGGCCGTGGCGCCTGCTCGGGTCATGGTGGCATCAACCGCGGTGAGACGAAGGCGACGCGCACCGCCGCGAAGGCCGACGTCAAGGCAGCGAAGGCCGAGGAGCATGCCGCGGCCAGCACGGTGAAGTGCACCGACGGCGCGATGAGCGCCGGCGGCCGGGGCGCCTGCTCGGGTCACGGCGGCATCGCGGTGGCGACGCCGGCGCAGGCCCGCGCGGAGAAAGCCCAGACGCGTGCGACCGCCGCGCACGCCGCGGTGGGCAACGGGTCGGCGGAGGACAACAACCCGGTCGGCTCGATCGCCAAGTGCAAGGACGGGATGTACTCGCACTCGAAGAACCGTCGCGGTGCGTGCGGCCATCACGGCGGCGTCGCCAGCTGGACGTAGCGGAATAGACGCGCGACCGGCCGCGTCCGTCGGCCGGTCGCGCGAGCTCCCGCCCTCCTCCTCACGCTCTTACCGAACCAACACGCCGTTCCGAATTCCCGCCGCACGCCGCGCGTGGCCCCGCCGCACGACGCGCCTCACGCTGACGCGTTAGCGCGCCCCGGGCGAAACGTCGAGAGTCGGTGTCCCACCTACGTGAGACACCGACTGTCCGCCGGCCCGCGCCGCGAAGGCCACGAGCGACGCGAGCAGCGTCAGGCCGTACCCGATGCGAACCAGGCGGACTCGGCGTCCGGCGTCGGAAGGCGGGGTGGTGCGCGATGCGTCATCGAACGCTCTGCAGCAAGTCATGGTGGTGTTCCTGCGGCACGCCTGGCCGTGATGTGAGTCGACAACCGCTCCAAGGACCATTGCGTTCAATGAATCCGCATCCGAACGAATGGTTCACCGAGTGCGAGCACGCCGCTAGAGCACGTCCTCTTCCCTCGTGACGAGGAAGCGGGAGAGCGCCATGTCGGCGAACACGCGCTCATCCGGGTTCACACGCTCCAGGTACTCCGGGTCGGAGTAGAAGGCATCCTTGTCCGCCACGGAGTCGAACCAGAGCTCGGCCGTGCCATCGAACGCCGGGTCGCCGGCAGCGTACTCGCTGTCGAGCGTGTGCGCCTGCACGTAGCGGCGCACGTACTTCGCCGTCGCGGCGATCGATTTCACTTTCGCCGAGTGCTCCGTTCGCCAGTAGCGGTGGAACTCGGCGGGAGACATGGCGGCGTTGCGCTTGACGGCGACGATCAGCTTGATCACTGGGAGGTCGGGAGAGAGGTGAGTTATATCGATGGAAAGTCTAGCGCACCGCTGGTGCGACCGTCGTCCTAGTTGGTGCCGCCGTTCGCGCGCAGCACCTGCCCGTTCACCCAGCCGCCGTCCGGCCCGACGAGGAACGCCACCACCCCCGCCATGTCCTCCGTCTTGCCGAGCCGCCCCAGCGGAACCAGCGCCACCGCCCGGTCGAGCATCTCCTGCGACTTGCCGGTCAGGAAGAGGTCCGTCTCCGTCGCGCCGGGCGCCACCGTGTTCACGGTGATCCCGCGCCCGCGCAGCTCCTTCGCCAGGATCGGCGTCATCGCCTCCACCGCGGCTTTCGTGGCCGTGTACACCGCGTAGGTCTCGAGCCACCGGCCCACCACGCTGCTCGACACGTTCACGATGCGCCCGCCGTCCCGGATGCGTCGCGCCGCTTCGCGCATGCCGTTGAACGTGCCCTTCACGGCCAGCGCCCGCCCACCCCGCTGCTCGATCGCGCGCACGAGCGACTCGGCCGGCTCCGCGGCGCCGGAATAGTTGATCGCCACCGCGAACCCGTCGTGCGCGAGCCGGTCCGCGATCGCGGCGCCGATGCCACGCGACGCGCCCGTCACGATCGCCGCCCTGTTCCCCTCATCGCTCGCCATCGTGGCCTCACGTCGGTACAGGTGTCGGCGCGCTCGTGCTCGCCGGTACATGCCCAATCACGCCGCGCCCCGAATGGTGCCCAGCGCACGAAGCCGCCTCAGCCCTCCGGAACTCGGCAACGGTTCGCCGTCTTGACAACAGGAGGCCACGCGCCTTCTCCGCAGCATCCTCGTTCCGCCTCACGGCAGCGCTTTCATGCCGACTATCCAGCTGCGGCGCAGCCATGGCCTTCAGACGAGCGCAACGCCATCACGAGGAGGGGTGCAGCCATGAAGATCGTCGTGTTCGGTGCCACCGGAAACGTCGGGCAGCGAGTGATCGCCGAGTCGTTGCGCCGTGGGCATGACGTCGTTGGGGTCGTGCGTGATCCGGCGGCCGTCACTTCGCCCGATCCGCGCGTCTCGCTGGTGCCGGGCGATGCGACCGACGCCGAGAGCATCGCGCGCCTGGCGCGCGATGCGGACGCGGTCGTGAGCGCTATCTCGCCGCGCCCCAACGCGCGCGGGCTCGCGGCGCCGTCGCTCGTCGCCAACGCGCGCGCGCTCATCGCCGGCCTGCGGCGCGCCGGCGTGCGTCGCGTGCTCTTCGTCGGCGGCGCCGGCAGCCTCGAGGTCGCGCCCGGCAAGCAGCTGCTCGACCAGCCCGGCTTTCCCGACGCCGATCGCGCCGAGGCGCTCGAGGGGCGCGAGGCGCTGGCCGTCTGGCGCGGCGAGGCCAAGGGGCTCGACTGGACCTATCTCAGCCCTGCGGCGGAGATCGCGCCCGGCGAGCGCACGGGCACGTATCGCACGACCGGCGATGCGCTCCTCGCCGACGAGAATGGGCAAAGCTTCATCACGTTCGAGGACTTCGCCGTCGCGGTGCTCGACGAGCTGGAGACGCCCAAGCACATCGGGACGCGGTTCGGCGTCGCGTACTGAGCGGCAGCATCGAGGTTGTCCTGACGCGGCGCGGTGGAGCGACGTATGATTCGGGGTAGGCATGCCCTTCCTCCCTCGCACCTCTCCCGATGGCCTCGCGCGAGTTCATTGACTCAGCCGGAACGTCGTGGAC
>JBBQDE010000261.1:0-4866 GCA_038319425.1 Gemmatimonadales bacterium | reverse complement strand
ATCCGCGCACCGATCCCGCCCTGCGCGAGCGCTCGCTGCGCGACGTGCGGCGCGCGAACACGGTGCGCGGCGGCGCGCGGGCCGTGTTGCGCGAGCTCCGCCGATCCCTTCCGGAGTTCCGCGGTGGAGGCGCGATCCTGCTCGACGTGGGCACCGGCCTGGCCGACATCCCGGCTCGCGCGCGGCGCATGGCCGCGCACGATGGAGTCGCGCTCACCACGCTGGGCGTCGACGAAGCAGAGACGCTCGCCCGCGTCAGCCTGGGCGTGCTGGACGCCGGCGTTTGCGCCGACGCCCGTCGTCTTCCCTTCGCCGACGCGAGCGTGGACGTGGTGACCTGCTCGCAGGTGCTCCACCACTTCGAGGACGCGGAAATTCCCGCCGTGCTCCGCGAGCTGTCGCGCGTGGCGCGCCGAGCCGTCATCGTGAGCGACCTGCGGCGCAGCTGGATCGCCGCGGCCGGCTTCTGGCTGGCGACCTGGCCGCTGGGCTTTCACCCGGTGAGCCGTCACGATGGCTTCACCTCCGTGCTCCGCGGCTTCACGCCGCGCGAGCTGGCGCGCCACGTGAAGGGCGCGACCGGCCGGGCCGCTGATGTCCGCCGTCATCTTGGTTTTCGCGTCACCGCCACCTGGAGCCCCCGCACATGAGCAGCAACCTTCCCGTTCCGCTCGACCTGGGCCCCATGCCCCTCGGGCGGCAGATGACGACGGTGGACGAGCGCCTGGTCGCGGCGCCCCTGCCCGTGATCTTCGCCCTCGCCGCCGACGTGGAGCGGTGGCCGGCCCTCCTGCCGCACTATCGCTTCGTGCGCTATCTCGAGCGACGTGCGGACGGCGGGGGCGTTGTGGACATGAGCGCGTATCGGCCATTCGGCGTGGTGCACTGGCCCACCTGGTGGCGATCCTCCATGCGCGTGACCCCCCCGGCGGGAACGGAAACGCCAACGGTACGGTTCACGCACATCGGCGGTGTGACGCGCGGAATGGAGGTCGAATGGAGCTTCCGGCAGGTACCGGGCGGCACCCACGTGCGCATCCTGCACGTCTGGGACGGTCCGCCGATCCCCCTGAACGGTGCCGTTGCCGCCAGCCTGGTCATCGGACCGGTGTTCGTGCACGGGATCGCGAGTCGCACCCTCGAGGGGCTGGCGGTCGCGGCCGAACGAGCGGCGGGCTGATGGGTATCTTCTTGGTCTCATTCGGAGGTCGTGGTGGCTGATCGACGGCGGGTGGCAGTGACGGGAATCGGGGCGGTAACCCCCATTGGCATCGGGCGCGAGCGCCTGTGGGAGGGGCTTCGCGCCGAACGCTCGGCCGTCCGCACCATCACGCGGTTCGATCCGTCTCGCTGGCGCAGCCAGAATGCGGCCGAAGTGGACGGCTTCGACGCCAATGATTACCTGGAGCGCAAGAAGGTGAAGCGGCTCGAGCGCTTCGGCACGTTCTCCGTCGCCTGCGCGATGCAGGCGCTCGAGGATTCGGGGATCGACCTCGCCGTCGAGAACCGCGAGCGCGTCGGTGCGATGATGGGCACCGCCCTCGGGGGACTCAGCTTCGCCGAAGAGCAGCTCGGCGTCTTTCTTCAGCAGGGCATCAAGGGCGTGGAGCCCACGCTCGCGCTCAACGTCTTCGGCGGTGCGGCGAGCTGTAACATCGCCATCGAGCTCGGCGTGCAGGGTCCGAACAGCACCAACGGCATGAGCTGCGCGTCCGGCACCATTGCCGTCGGCGACGCGTTCCGGGCGATCCGCGACGGGTACGCTGACGTGATGTTCGCCGGCGCGGCCGAAGCGCCGCTCGCGCCGCTGTGCTTTGGCGCGTTTGCGATCATCCGCGCGATGTCCACACGCAACGACGATCCGAATGCGGCGTCGCGCCCGTTCGACCGCGATCGCGACGGTTTCGTGATGGGCGAAGGGGCGGCGGTGCTGGTGCTGGAGGAGCTCGAGCGGGCGAAGGCGCGCGGGGCGCGCATCTACGCCGAGGTCGTGGGGTTCGGGATGTCGAACGACGCGCATCACATGACGGCACCCCGCCCCGACGGGTCGCAGGCGGCGCGCTCGATGCGGCTCGCCCTGGCCGACGCGCACATCGCGCCGACCGAGGTGGCGTACGTGAACGCGCACGGGAGCTCGACGCCGCTGAACGACCCGACGGAATCGGCAGCGATCCGCCAGACCTTCGGCGAGCACGCCGGCGCGCTGCAGGTGAGCAGCACGAAGGGCTACTACGGACACGCGCTCGGCGCGTCGGGGGCGATCGAGCTGGCCATCACCTCCCTGGCCCTCGATCGCGGATGGCTCCCGCCCACGCTCAACCACGACGCGCCAGCGGACGGCTGCGATCTCGACTACATCCCCCGCGAGGGACGCGAGGTGGACGTCGAGTACGCGCTGAGCAACAGCTTCGGCTTCGGCGGGATCAACGCCGCCGTGGTCTTGAAGCGACACGACGGCGTGTAGCCAGCTTCGAGGCCGGGACGGGGAAATCCGGGGCGGACTCTCCGCCGTCGAGCCTGACCGTCCGCGCGGCAGTCGATTATCGTTGTGCCGGAAGCTGGCCCTCACGAACCATCGATCCCCGCCCACATGCGCGATAGCTGGCGCCACTTCGCCGCCGAGTTCATCGGCATCTTCGCCCTCGTGTTCGTCGGGGGCGCATCGATCATGTCCTCCGCGATGTCGCAGAACAGCAACGGGCTCGTGATCGCGGCGATCGCGCACGGGCTCATTCTCGCGATCATGGTGACGGCCACGATGCGGATCTCGGGGCACCTGAACCCGGCCGTGACGCTCGGCTTCCTCGCGGCGCGGCGAATCGAGCCGATGATGGCGATGGTGTACATTGTGGCGCAGCTGCTGGGCGCGGCGCTCGCGGCGTATGCGCTCAAGGCCGTGTTTCCCGCCGAGATCGCGATCGCGACGCGCCTCGGCGGGCAGTCGGTGGCGCTCGAGCTGTCGGCGGGACAGGCGATCCTGTGCGAGTTCTTCGCGACCTTCTTCCTGACCTTCGTGGTCTTCGGCACCGCCGTCGATCCGTCGGCACCGAAGGTCGGCGGCTTTGCAATCGGACTCACGGTGACGGCGGACATCCTGGCGATCGGTCCGCTCACCGGTGGGTCGATGAATCCGGCGCGGTCGTTCGGGCCCGCCGTCGTGAGCGGCGTCCTCGAGGGACAGGCCATCTACTGGATCGGGCCGATTCTCGGATCGATCGCCGCGGCGCTGCTGTACGACGGGCTGTTCCTTCGCCGCGGGAAGGAGCCGGCGGCGCACGGCGCGGTACGCCCTGGCTGAACGACACACCCGCGTACTGTCGTGCCGGCCTCAGACGCGAACCGTGCGCCCCCGCACCCACGCCCCGAGCACCGCGCCGATCGTCGGCGGGATGAGGGCCAGAAATCCGGACGCGTAGCTATCCATGGCATAGGGGAGCGGCAGGTGGTTCATGCGCACGTATGCCTGCATGATCGGCACACCGAGTCCGGCCAGCAGTCCGATCGGAATGGCGACCCGAGGGGCGAGCGCGCCCAGGCCCGCACCGGCGACCACGAACAGCAGCACGGCGGGCTGTACCTCCTCGGCCCGCGTGTCGATGATGCCGATCAGGATGCCCACGGGCACCGCGGCGGCCAGGGCGAGTTGTTCGAGGCGAGTCATGGTGTACTCAGGCCGAAGAGGAACCAGCGCACCGCGGTGACGAGATAGCCCATCCACGCGACGGCGATGGGGAGGAGCGTGAGGCCCACGCTGAAAACGAGCCCGTGGCGCCAGAGCGTCGGGCCGACGGGGGCGACGTCGTTGCCCCACACGCGCTGCAGCAGCGCTTCCAGGCCGAACCCGAAGGTGTAGCATGCGTTGGCGAGCATCCCGTAGACGAGGACCACCGGGAGCGGCGCATCGAACTGCGGGTGCGGGGGGAGCCAGCTCAGCGCGTGCAGCACGCTCAGGGTGAGCAGCCCGGTGCCGCCGACAATGAGGTTGTAGGCGAGCCGGCGGCTTTCCCACCACGTGAAGAGCGTGGCAGTGGAGCGGCGGGCGTCGGGCACGGGAAAAAGGAAACGGGCGATGGCGGTCATTGGCGCATACATGGAGGCTGGCGACGGATGAATCGCGAGCGTCTAATATATACGAAGTACTTTGTCAAGTAAAGTCGATCTTCCGTTTCCTCGCCTGCCTCGGCCAACGCGCTCGAATGCACGACGGGCTCCCGGTAAGACCGGGAGCCCGTCGTCCATCGGTCAAGCCGGGTGGTTATACGATCCGGCGCCGGCGCGAAACGACCGCGATCCCGACGAGGCCAGTCGCGAGCAGAGCCAGGCTGGCCGGCTCCGGCGTCGTCGTCACGTTGCCTTCGACCTTGCTGATGTTGACCAGTAGCCCGTCAGTAACGCCGTTGCCCCCGACGGTGATGCGCAGCGTATTCGCGCCGACGTTGAAGCCGCTCAGGGAATACGTAGTCCCCAAGGTGTATTGGCTGCATCCTCCACCCGCGGCGGACGTTCCGTTCAGCGTGATGGACAGGAAGATGTCGTCCAGCGCGCACTGGAAGGTGGCGCTTGTCGCGCCGCCCCCCGTGAACGTCGTCTCGTAGGTGTAGGTGAAGCGCGAGAGCTCTCCGTCGGCGGCGCCCCCGGGCAGCGTACCGCTCGCCGAGGCGCCGATCCACTGGTAGTTGGGCGGTGACCCGCCCGAGCGCGCAAGCAAGAACGCCTGGAAGAACGTGCCTGAATTCACCGAGACTCGCCACGCGAGGTCGTTGGTGCCGTCATTCAGCTTGCCGGTCGAGACCGGGCCCTGCGCCAACACGAGCGCGGGCGCCAGCAACATCGCGGCGGCCAGCGCGTGTCGGAACGAAGTGCGTG
>JBBQDE010000260.1:0-4876 GCA_038319425.1 Gemmatimonadales bacterium | reverse complement strand
GGCCAGACGGTGAATCCCCTCGGCGCCGCCGCGGTCGTGCTGGCGAGCATCGCGTGGGCGATCGGATCGCTCTGGTCGCGACGCCCACCGCAGCCCGCCGACTCTCTCACGGCGTCGGCGATGCAGATGCTCGTCGGCGGAGCGGTGCTCGTCGTGCTCGGCCTCCTCCTCGGCGAAGGCGCGCAGCTGCAGCTCGGCAACATCTCGCATCGCTCGCTCGTGTCGTGGGTCTATCTCGTCATCGCCGGCTCGGTCGTCGCGTACACGGCGTACGTCTGGCTGCTGGGCAGGACGTCGCCCGCCCGCGTGTCGACATATGCGTACGTGAACCCGCTCGTCGCCATCGCGCTGGGCTGGTTCCTCGCCGCCGAGCCGGTCGGCATGCGGACGCTCGCGGCGAGCGCGCTGATTCTCGTCGCGGTGCTGGCCATCAACCTGGGATCGACGGCCCATTGAGCACGGACGCGTCTCGTCACATCCGCCTTGCGCGCCTGAGCCGCACGCTGCCTGTTAGGGCATCCTCTTCGGAGCCAGCTGCATGTCCGCGATGACCAGAGTCCTGCGACCGCTCGCCCTCCTGCTCCTGCTCCTGCTCGCGTCGAGCGCGCTCGCGCAGAGCACCCCGCCGGTGCCGTGGACGCAGGAAGTGCTCTCGACGACGAAGCTCGGCACGCCGAGGACGGTGTACGTCGTCACACCCGACGGATATGACGCGGGCGCGCAGCGCTATCCCGTCATCGTCATCCTCGACGCGAACGACCGCGCGCAGTTTCGCCTCGCCACCGCGAACGTTGCCTTCCTCGCCGACCGCGGCTCCATCCCGCCGATGATCATCGTCGGCATCCCGAACGGCGGCGATCGCACGCATGACCTGACTCCGATGCCGACCGGCGCGACGGCGCGGCGCTTCACCACCGCCGGCGGCTCGGGCGCGTTCGCCGATTTCATCGTGGACGACGTGATGCCGATGGTGCGTGTGAAGTACCGCACGCTGCCGGCGACGATCCTCGCCGGCCACTCCTTCGGCGGACTGTTCGCCATCGAGGTGGCCGCACGCCGACCAGGCACCTTCGCTGGGATCATCGCCATCAGTCCCGCGATGTGGTGGAACGACACGGCGGTCGCTACGGATTACGCCGACGCGATCATGAAGTCGACGACGGCGCAGCGGTTGTTCATCACGAGCGGTGGCCTGGCGCCTGAGATCAATCGCTCGACGCGCCGCTTCGTCGCGCGGCTCGACTCGCTCAAGCCGGCCAAGCTCGCGTACCGCTACCAGTTCTATCCCGAGGACACCCACAACCTCACGCCGGCGCCGAGCCTGGTGGATGGGCTGAAGTTCGTCCTCGAGCCGATCTCGCTAACGGCTGCCGGAGCCGGTGCTCAACCAACTCGGCTACAATGTGCTCGGTGGGCTCGGCAAGCCGGGGCTCGCGATCTGGGTGTTCCAGCGGAACGTCGCGCTGTATCCCGAGTCGACGAACGTGTACGACAGCCTGGGCGACGCGTACCTCGCGCGCGGCGACACGCCAGCGCGAAGGCGAGCTTCCAGCGGTCGATCGACGTGGCGGTGAAGGGCAAGACCGTGCCGCAAGCCGAGACGATCGAGAAATTGACCAGCTGGAGCGGAGCGCCGGCGCGCGTCCGAAGTGATGGCTCGTATCTACTCGTCCAGGTTGCGCCGCCACCGCTCCAGCTCCTTCACGCGCGCTTCGAGCCCGGCGAGCGGATCGCGCGCGTTCGTCGATGGAAGCGCACCCGTCTGGAGCGTTGGGCGCAGCTGCTCCACGCGGGGCGCCGGCGTCGTGCGAGCGCTCGCGTCGAGTCTGCGCACGGGTGCCGCCGCCACGCGCGTCTGCATCGCGTCGCCACTCTTCTTTACGGCGCGCGCGGAGAGCCGCACGAACCCCCGCCCGATCGGGCCGAGCCACACCAGCCGGAACAGCCGCTCGGCCGGCGACATCCGGAATGGGCTCTTCAACAGCAGCACGAGGCTCATGCCGAGCCACGCGAAGCCGGTGAACACGAGGAAGACGCCGAATGCCGGCGTCTGATATTGCGTCGGGCCGACCTGCACGCGCGTCGCGAGGGCGAGGCGGATCATCACGATCGCCGCCACGAGCATCACCGCGCCCCACCTGATCGTCAACCGCCGCCGGCGCCGCGTCGGGGCGTGCGCCCGCAGCTCGTCACGCCGCGCCACGCGCTCCGCCATCACTCTCGCCATCCCGTCCTCGATCTCCGCCGGCGTGAAGCCGGCTTCGGCCAGCCGGTGTCCCTCGCTCATCGTCGTCAGCGTGCGCATGAAGAGGATGGCGAGCAGTCCCACCACCGGCAGCATCGTGTCGAGGCTCGACATGTTGGCCTCCTGCTGCGCGCGCACCACATACCAGATCAGGACGAGGATGCCGAGCAACGCGAGCAGCAGCGTGGACAGCTCGCCGGCGAACAGCCGCACGGGCAGCGGGATCTCCTTCTCCCCGAGCTGCGCCGCGTCGATCTCCTCCACGAGCGCCTCGGCCGTCGCGAACCGGTCGGCGGGATCCTTCTCGAGGCAGCGGTCGATCGCCGCCGCCAGTGCCGGGGGAAGATCGGGCCGTGACTCGATGACCGGCGGCACGCGTTCTGTGAGCTGCTTCACGAGGATCTTCTGCGTGCTCTCACCCGTCACCGCGGTCTGGCCCGTCGCGGCATAATACGCCGTGAGGCCGAGCGAATACAGGTCGCTCCGTCCGTCGACCACGTCGCCGGACGCCTGCTCTGGACTCATGTATTCCGGCGTCCCAACGACTTCGCCTACGCGCGTGAGGTTCGACGACGTGGGCGCGGCGTGCGTCATCGAGCGCGAGATGCCGAAGTCGAGCACGAGCGCCCGGCCCGTGGCGCGCTCGAGCATCACGTTGTCCGGCTTGATGTCGCGATGCACCACGCCGCGTCCGTGCGCGTACGCGAGCGCATGGGCGACGTCCTTCACGATGCGCACGAGGTCGCGCACCGGCAGCGGGCCGGCGCGCGCGACGCGCTCCGTGAGCGTCTCGCCTTCCACGAGCCCCATCGCGTACGCGAGGTGGTCGGCCGACTCCTCCACCGCGTACACCGGCACGATGTTCGGGTGCGAGAAGCTCGCCGCGGTGCGCGTCTCGCGCAGGAAGCGGTCGCGCAGCCCCGCCTGTGTGGCGAACTCCGGCAGCAGGATCTTGAGCGCCACCGGCCGGTCGAGCCGGATGTCGCGCGCGAGGTACACGGTGCCCATCCCGCCGCGCCCGAGCTCGCGCTCCAGGGAATAGCGGTCGCCGAGCGAGCGGCGGATAGCGTCGATGGAAAGGGCGGAAGTCACGCGCGGAATATGCGCGCGTGGTCAGCGTCTGTCATCCGGCGCTGCACCAGGCGGTCGCCGGTATTCCTTCCGGAGCTACCTGCGTCGATTCAGTCTTTCATCGACGCCGGCAACGACATTGTGGGGTAGAGAGTTATCCCCCGGAACTCTACCCCCCTTCATTCGACCTCCGGCTGTCGGCCGAAGGCGAAGAGGCGAGGTGACGATCGCTCACGGATTCCGTCTTGTTTAAGACAGCGCATGACGTTGCCCCTCTCCGAGACGAATTCCCTTATGCGATTTACCAGTTTTGGCCCGCTTGCTGTGGTTGGCGTCGTCGGCATGACGGCGCTCGCGATGTCGCTCCGTGCGCAGACGAGCGCCCCGAGCGCGCAGAATGATGAGAGTCATCAGGTCCCGCCGGCATTTGCGAGCGGCGTGACGATGGGTGCGATGCGCTTCGCGGGCGGCCGGACGGAAAACGCCATGTCGGTCGTGCTGATGTATCACCCGTTGCGGTGGCTCAATCTCTCGACTGCTCCGGGCTACGCGCGAACGAGCTTCGGCGCCGTCTCGAGTTCCGGACTGACTGACGTGCCGTTCAGCGTGGCTGCACTTCGCGGGTTCAACGACCTCACCTGGTCTCCGTCGATTGCGGGCGGGCTGTCCACCACCCTCTCGCCGGGAGACACTTCCGCCGCGCTCGGCCTTGGGCGGAGTGCCGTCGAAGCGTCGGCCGCGCTCACTGTCTCGCCGACCGACCGCCTGGATTTCTCGGCCAGCCTCTCTCATCCGCTGATTTCGAATACCGGCAATGGCTCGATCAGCCTGGAAACGGCGATGGTGTTCGGCCGTACTACAGGGAGTCTTGGTCTCAGCGCCGAAGTTGGAAGCGCAGACTCCGCCGCCGTGCTCTCCCGTTCGCTCGCGATGGGCCTCGCCTATTCGCTGGCAGGCCCTCTTAGCCTCACCGTAGATGCCAGCCACGGCCTCTCTGGTGGTGCGCCGACGTGGGCAATGTCCGTCGGTATCGGGACCGCGTTCGCCGGTGTCTCACCCTTGAGCCCGACGTCGGCCCTGAAGCGCCTCAAGAGCACGCTTGGCTCGAAGACGACTGCGACGAGCGGCTACTCCAAGACGGCGAGCGGCGCGTCGGCCTGCAAGAAGGCGGGTACGTGCTGAATGTCGCATCGGGCCGGTTGTGATCGCGATCCTGATTGCGACGCAGATCACGTTTTGTCGGGTGATATGAGGCTAACTTGCGCTCATCGAATGAACGCCACGTTGTAGAGTCGGTGCTCATTCGTGATCGGATTTTCTCCCTTCAACACAGCGAGTCTTTCATGAAGCGTTTCTATATGTTTGCCGCGACCACCGCGCTTCTCGTGCTAAGCGCCAATGTTGCCCAGGCGCAGAAGATGAAGCCCATGTCGATGCCGGCGACGAGCAAGGCACACATGAGCAAGGCCGACAAGGACGCGATGAAGGCCGCGCACGAGACGGCCAAGGACCAGCGCAAGGCAGAAGAGCGCGCCGAGAAGAGCGCCAAGGACGCCCTGA
>JBBQDE010000259.1:0-4880 GCA_038319425.1 Gemmatimonadales bacterium | reverse complement strand
GATCAACGCGCCGCCGCCGGTCATCACGATGCCCCGGTCCACGATGTCGCTCGCCAGCTCGGGCGGCGTGATCTCGAGCGCACGGCGCACCGCGTCGACGATCTGCTGGATCGGCTCCTGGATGGCTTCGCGAATCTCGCTCGAGTGCACGCGCACCGTCTTGGGGATGCCGGAGACGAGGTCGCGGCCCTTCACCTCCATCTCGCGCTCGTCGCCGATCGGTGCCGCACTGCCGATCTGGATCTTGATCTGCTCCGCCGTCGGCTCGCCGATCAGCAGGTTGTAGTTCTTGCGCATGAACTGCACGATCGCCATGTCCAGCTCGTCGCCGCCGGTGCGGATCGACGTGTCGCTCACGATGCCGGACAGCGCGATCACGGCGATCTCGGTCGTGCCGCCACCGATGTCGATCACCATGTTGCCGGTCGGCGTCTCCACTGGAAGCCCCACGCCAATGGCCGCCGCCATCGGCTCCGCAACCATGAACACTTCCTTCGCGCCGGCGCCGAGTGCGGAGTCGCGCACCGCACGCTTCTCCACCTCCGTGATGCCGCTCGGCACGCACACGATGACGCGCGGCTTCACCTTGAAGACGTGGTTGTCGATGATGAGCTTCAGGAAATAGCGCAGCATCTTCTCCGTCACGTCGAAGTCGGCGATGACACCGTCCTTCATGGGTCGGACCGCAATGACCCCTTCAGGGGTGCGGCCGAGCATGCGCTTGGCCTCCAGTCCGACGCCCTTGATCTGTCTGGTCTCACGATCGAGCGCGACGACCGACGGCTCATTGAGGACGATGCCCTCGCCCTTGACGTAGACGAGGGTGTTCGCGGTGCCGAGGTCCACACCGATCGCGTTCGCGGGGAAGAGGCTTCCCGCTGTGAAGAAAGGCCAGCGCATCAATCCGGGGTTGGGGCGCCCGCTCCGCATGCAGGGAACGAGCCGTACGCGTACGGGGGAGAAAACGCCGAAAGCTACCTGCGACGCAATGTAGCGGCAAGGCATTGCGCCGCCGTGACCTACGTCGCTTTCACCTGTTGTCTCATCGTGCGGTACGGCTCAGACGAACTGCGCCGCGTCGTGATGCTTCATGCCGAAGGCGTCGGCGACGCCCGCGTAGGTGACCTTGCCGTCGGTGACGTTCAGCCCCTTCAGGAGCGCCGGGTTGTCCTTGAGCGCCTTCTTCCAGCCCTTGTTCGCCAGCTGCAGCGCGTAGGGCAGCGTCGCGTTGGTGAGCGCGAGCGTCGAGGTCCGCGGCACGCCGCCCGGCATGTTCGCCACGCCATAGTGGATCACGCCGTCCACCACGTACGTCGGATTCTCGTGTGTCGTCGCGTGAATCGTCTCCACGCAGCCGCCCTGGTCGATCGCGACGTCCACGATCACCGAGCCGGGCTGCATGCGCTTGAGATCCTCGCGACGGATGAGCTTCGGCGCCACCGCACCGGGGATCAGCACGCCGCCGACCACGAGATCCGCCGTCGCGATCTGCTCGAGCACGTTGTGGCGGTTGGAATGGATGGTCTGCACGTTCGCCGGCATCACGTCGCTCAGGTAGCGCAGCCGCTCGAGCGAGATGTCGAGGATCACCACCTTGGCGCCCATGCCGGCCGCCATCTTGGCCGCGTTGATGCCCACGATGCCGCCACCGAGGATGACGACCTTGGCCGGCGCGACGCCCGGCACGCCGCCGAGCAGCACGCCGCGTCCGCCGTACAGCTTCTCGAGGTACTTGGCCCCCTCCTGCACCGCCATCCGCCCCGCCACCTCCGACATCGGCGTCAACAGCGGCAGCTCACGGGTCGGCAGCTCCACGGTCTCGTACGCGACGCACGTCGCGCCGCTGTCGAGATGCGCCTGGGTGAGCTCCTTGTCGGCGGCAAAATGGAAGTAGGTGAAGATGAGCTGGCCCTTTCGCATGTGTGGCCACTCCACCTTGATTGGCTCCTTCACCTTCATGATCATGTCGCTGTCCTTCCACACCGCCGCAGCATCCGGCGCGATCTTCGCGCCGACGGACGTGTAGTCCTCGTCGCTGAAGCCGCTCCCGATCCCGGCGCCCTTCTCGATCAGCACCGAATGCCCCGCGCTGATGAGCGACTCGGCGCCGGCGGGCACGAGGGCGATGCGATTCTCGTTGGTCTTGATCTCTTTCGGAACGCCGATCTTCATGGGTGATGACTCGGAAAGGTTTAAGGTGCCGCGGTTGCGGTGAGAGGGTGAAAATGGTGAGAAAGTGAAAGGGTGACAGCGTTCTCACCCTTTCACTTTTTCACATTCGCACGTTCTCACACCGTTCAAAACTCATCACCCGGGCCGAGTGACACAACCGTCTGCTTGTCCGGCGCGAAGAAGTCGCGCGCCACGCTGGCGATCTGCTCCTTCGTCACGCCGTCGATGAGCGCGAGCATCTCGTCCAGCGAGCGGTAGGGCTCGCCGTACAGCTCCACTCCGGCGCACCGGTACATCCGCGACGTGACGCTCTCCAGCGACAGGGTCACCTGCCCCTTGAGCTGGCTCTTCCCCATCGCGAGCTCCTCGGGCGGCAGTCCGTTCGCGGCCACGTCCGCCAGCTCGGCGTTGATGGCGTCGAGCGCCTGCCGCGCCGTGTCCTGTCCCGTCCCCACGTATACGCCGTGCATGCCGACGTCCGCGTGAAACGACTGGAAGGTGTAGACGGCGTATGCCAGCCCCAGCTCCTCACGCACGCGCTGGAACATGCGCGAGCTCATCCCGCCGCCGAGGAGGGCGCTCAGGAGGACCACCGCGTGCCGCCGCGGGTCGCCATGCGCCACCGTCGGGCTCCCGACGACGATGTGCGTCTGTGCGCCCTCGCGCGTCACGTGCCGCCGCAGCGGCGGGTCGGCCGCCGGGGTGGGCACCACCAGCCGCGCGGACTCGCCTCCCTCGCGCGCCGCCCAGCCCGTCCGCTCCAGCGTCGCGAGCAACGCGTCATGGTCCACGTTGCCCGAGGCCGCGACGATGAGCTGCCCGGGGTGATACGCCCGCCGGTGCAGCGCCTCGAGGTCGGCCGTGCGCAGCGAGGAGACCGTGTCGCGAGTGCCGAGGATGGAGTACCCGTACGGGTGCTGTCCCCAGAGCGACTCGCTGTGCAGCTCGAACACCAGGTCGTCCGGCGTGTCATCCACCATGCCAATCTCCTCGAGCACCACCTTTCGCTCGAGCTCCAGATCCGCCTTGCGCAGCAGCGGCGCGAACACGAAGTCGCCGATCACGTCCGCGGCAACGTCGAGGTGCTCGTCGAGCACGCGCGCCTGATAGACCGTGTGCTCGCGCGAGGTATACGCGTCGAGCGACCCGCCAAGCGCCTCGAGCTCCAGGGCGATCTGCTTCGCCGACCGGTGCGCCGTGCCCTTGAACACCATGTGCTCGAGCAGGTGAGACACCCCCATCAGCTCGCGGGGCTCGTGCAACGAGGCAGCGCGGACCCAGGCGCCAAACGCGACCGACCGCACTCCCGGCATACGCTCCGAGAGTACGGTCAGTCCGTTGGGCAGCACGGTCCGGCGGAATCCGTCCGCCGGCGTGTCACCGCGCTTCACTAGCGGCGCGAGCGGCCTCCGCCGCTACCACTGCGCGGTCGCGACCGCTCGCTCTCCTCGCGCGGGGGACGATCACCCTCGGCGCGCGGCGGGCGGGGCTCTTCCTCCGGCATCCCTTCCGGCTTCGGCACGAGCGCCTTCATGGAGAGCCGCAGGCGGCCTCGCTCGTCGCGGTCGAGCAGCTTCACCGTCACGCGGTCGCCCTTGTTGACCACGTCCTCGGTGCGGTCCGTCCGGCCATGCTTGCGCTCCGAGATGTGCACGAGCCCTTCCGTGCCCGGCATGATCTCGACGAAGGCGCCGAACGCCGTGGTCGTCTTGACCGTGCCCTCGTAGGTCGCGCCGATTTCCGGCTCGGCCGTGATGGCCTGCACCATCTGGCGGGCCCGCTGCATCGCATCGCCGCCGACGGCCGCGATGGTGACGAGTCCCGTATCGTCCACCGTGAGCTCGGCGCCGGTCTCGTCCTGAATGCCGCGGATGGTCTTGCCCTTGGGACCGATCAGGTCGCCGATCTTCTCGGGGTTGATCATCAACGTCACGATACGCGGCGCGTAGGTGCTGAGCTCCGCGCGCGGTGCCGCTAACGCCTTGCCCATCTCGCCGAGGATGTGCAGGCGGCCTTCCTTGGCCTGCGCGAGCGCCTCCTTCATGATCTGGAGTTCGAGCCCCTCGATCTTGATGTCCATCTGGATGGACGTGATGCCGTCCTTCGTCCCCGCGACCTTGAAGTCCATGTCGCCGAGATGATCCTCGGTGCCGAGGATGTCGGTGAGGATCGCGTACTTCTTCCCTTCCTTGATCAGCCCCATCGCCACACCGGCCACGGCGCCGCGGATCGGGATGCCCGCGTCCATCATCGCGAGCGAGCCGCCGCAGACGCTCGCCATCGAGCTCGAGCCGTTGGACTCGAGAATCTCGGAGACGATACGCAGCGTGTACGGGAAGTCGGCGAAGTCCGGCAGCACGCCCTGCAGTGCGCGCTCGGCCAGGTTGCCATGACCAATCTCCCGTCGCGAGGTGCCGCGGAGCGGCCGCACTTCACCCGTGGAGAACGGCGGGAAGTTGTAGTGGAGCATGAACGACTTGGTCGTCTCGCTCGGCGAGTCGATCGAGTCGAGGCGCTGCACGTCGTTCGCCGTTCCCAGCGTGACGGCGACGAGCGCCTGGGTCTGCCCGCGCGTGAAGAGGGCCGAGCCGTGCGCACGCGGCAGGAGGCCCGCGTCGATCGAGATCGGGCGCACTTCGTTCGTCGCCCGGCCGTCGACGCGCTTCTTCGTCGTCAGCACCTGCGAGCGCAGCGCGTTGTATTCGAGA
>JBBQDE010000258.1:0-4884 GCA_038319425.1 Gemmatimonadales bacterium | reverse complement strand
GAAGGGCTGACGGCCGTGCTGTCGGTGAAGGTGAAGGAGCCGCAGTTCGAGGGACAGACCAAGACGAAGCTCGGCAACTCGGAGGTCGAGTCGGCGGTGAAGACGCTCGCCAACGAATGGCTGTCGGCCTACCTCGAGGAGCATCCGCGCACGGCCAACATCGTGATCGAGAAGGCGATGTCGGCGGCGCGGGCCCGTGAAGCAGCGCGCAAGGCGCGCGACCTCACGCGCCGCAAGAGCGCGCTCGACGTCGGCAACCTGCCCGGCAAGCTCGCGGATTGTTCCCTGACCGATCCGGCGTTGTGCGAGATCTATCTGGTGGAGGGTGACAGCGCCGGCGGAAGTGCCAAGCAGGGGCGCAAGCGCGAGTTCCAGGCGATCCTGCCGCTGCGCGGCAAGATCATCAACGTGGAGAAAGCGCGCATCGACAAGGTGCTGTCGAACGAAGAGATCCGGACGATCATCACGGCGATCGGTACGGGGATCAAGGAGGAGTTCGACGTCACGAAGGCGCGCTACCACAAGATCATCATCATGACGGACGCCGACGTGGACGGCGCGCACATCCGGACCCTGCTCCTCACGTTCTTCTATCGCCAGATGCCGGAGCTGATCGAGGCGGGCTTCGTCTATATCGCGCAGCCGCCGCTCTTCCGGGTGGCCAAGGGCAAGGAGGCGTACTACGCGTACGACCTCAAGGAGCGCGACGACATCGCGAAGCGCATGGTGCCGGACGGCAAGACGGGGCTCAACATCCAGCGGTACAAGGGGCTGGGCGAGATGAACGCCGATCAGCTGTTCGACACCACGATGGATCCGAACACGCGGACGCTGTTGAAGGTGAACGTGGAGGACGCCGTGATGGCCGACGAGATGTTCCGGAAGCTGATGGGCGACGAAGTGGAGCCGCGCCGGCAGTTCATCGAGGACAACGCGAAGTTCGCGTCGAACCTGGACATCTGACGTCCGCCGATGCGACGAAGGGGCGGCTGCCGACGGCAGCCGCCCCTTTGTCATTTCACCCGGTCAGCGCCTAGAACACCAGGCCGACGCTGTGCTCAAGCATGTGCACCGGCACACCGGCTTCGTGCGCGAGCACATACTGCGCGCGATAGGCGAGGCGCGCCGGCCCGGCGAAGGGAATCGATACCATGCCGCCCATCGAGGTGCCCTGGAGCATCCGCGACGCCGGGGCGATCGTGGTATCCGCGGGGATCGACGTCTCCGTGTAGTTCGTGACGCCGCCCAACGCCGTCACCCGCAGCAGGTGCACGTTGAGGAGGTCGAGCGAGAGGCCCCCGCCCATCATCGTCGTCTTGTATCCACCGCCCTGCCCGTACTCGGGCGCGAAGTAGACGCCGATGGCACGGTATCGCGCGCCGACGAACGAGATGCCCGATACGTGCGCACTCGGCGTCAGCCCGTTCGACTTCACGGGTGAGACCGCACCGAACACGCCGATCGTGAGATTCATGTTGGGGCGCCGGACGGCGAACACGGGATTTTCCTGCTTCCGCTCGGCCACGGAATCGGCACGCGGTGCAGAACGCGCCGCTTCCTTGACTGCTACTGGCTCGACCGCGGGAGCCCGTTCAGCCGCGACAGGCGGCGCGAGGGGGCGCGGGGCCGGAGCGACCGCGACCTCGGGTGCTGGCTTCGACGGCGCCGCCACAGCGGGGGCCGGCTTGGTTGCCACCATCACCGGCGCCGCAGCGGGCATCGGTGCGGGGGCGGGGGCGGGGGCGGGGGCGGGGGCGGCAGCGGCTGCCGCCGCGGGCTTGGGGGCGGGCGCTGACGGTGCCTCGGCCGGGATCGCCGCGTAGGTGGGGGCGGGACGGGACGGGGCCGGCGCACCAGCCTGCATCACGGCGCGCGTGTCGGGGGCCGGTGCGGCCGCGGCGGCCCGCTGTTTCTGCCCCACCGCGAACCGCGGCACGAAGGCGATGCGGCCGTCGAGCATGACCCCCACCCAATCCTTGTATTGATAGTCCTGGGAGGCGAGGACGAATACCGAGCCCTGGGCGAACTCGTCGATTGAGAGGCTCGTCATCGACGGCTCGGTGCGGACGCGAACCGCCGGGACCGTCACGACGATCGACTCGGCGCGGCTCTGTGCCGGCAGCACCGCCGGTACGGCGAAGAGGATGGCGACGATCAGTGCGCGTCGCATCCCCGAGGGCACAGCCATGGACGTCGGCATGGTAAGGAAGGGCTCGGGATTCGCGACGACCTATGGGCGACGCGGGTGAATTGCAGGGTCCCGGATTCGCGGTCGCGCCCGGTGCCCAGGTTCTCTACAGTAGAGGACGGCAGGACCCCCGGCGACGCAACGGCTGGCTCCGCTGGCCCCTGCCAAAGGGTGGCACGCGGTTGGCCTCGAAGCAGCGGTCCGTCGCCTCCCACTCAGCCGGCCTCCATACCCTCTCTCGGCCTCGCGCTCCGAGGACACCGTGCCCCGCGCCGGACGCCCAGCCCTCGCGGCGCGTTCTCGCCGAATGCAGGTATCTTCCCCGCAGGGCAACTGCTGCAAGGTCTCGCAGCTGGCAGACGATGATCGCGCGTTGAGCGCTGGCACCCGATCGAAGGAGCGAGGTGTCGAGCCAGGAAATCCTGTGTGTGGGCGAGGTGCTGTGGGATGCGCTGCCGGAGGGGCTCTTCCTCGGCGGTGCGCCGTTCAACGTGGCGTGCCACCTGCGCGCGGCCGGCCTGCCGGTGGCGATGGTGAGCCGGCTCGGCGAGGATCAGCTGGGCGAGGAGGCGCTCCGGCGCGCCACGCGGTATGGTGTCGGCATCGATCTCATTCAGTCCGATCCGGTGCTTCCCACCGGCTTCGTGCGCGTCACCGTGGATCCGGGTGGCAATCCCGCCTATGAGATCGTCGAGCCGGCGGCGTGGGACGCCATCGTCGCGACGGGCGCACTCGTGGCACGCGCGGCCGAGGCGCGTGCGATCGTCTTCGGCTCGCTCGCGCAGCGCCACGCAATCTCGCGCGCGACGATCGAGCGCCTCTGGGATGGCGACGCCACGATGGTGTTCGACGTCAACCTCCGCCCGCCATACGACGACAAGGAGGTCGTGCGACGGTCCCTGCGCCGCGCCGACGTCGTGAAGCTGTCGGAGCAGGAGATGGCGCAGGTGACGAAGTGGTTCGGTCTCCCCCCCGATCCGCGCGAGGGCGTGGCCGCGCTGGCTGAGACCTTCGCGTGCCCCATCGTGTGCCTCACGCGCGGCAGCGAAGGTGCCGCGCTGTGGAACGAGGGGCGATGGAGCGAGCACCCCGGCTACAAGGTGGAAGTGCGCGACACGGTCGGCGCAGGTGACGCCTTTCTCGCCGTGCTGCTCGCCGGTCTGTTCAGCGGCGGCGCCGACGCGGCGCTACTCCAGCACGCGAACCTGATCGGGGCGTACGTCGCGACGCAGTATGGCGCGGTGCCGGCCGATCAGGACGCGGCCATCGCGCCCGCCGATCCCCTCGTCGGGCGGCGCCGTCGCGGCAAGTGACGAGCGCAGGCGCGCTCGGCCGTCACCGCGGGCGGGGGCCGATCACGCGCGATCGCGCGCCGGCAACGGCGCGCAGGGCGATGACGAACCGTTCGCGCACGGGAGACTTCTCGCCCTGCTTCCATACCGCCGCGAGGTCCAGGCTCACCGACAGGTCGCGCACGGGCCGGTAGGCGACGCCGCTCCGCTCAGCCTGCGCGAAGGACATGGGAACGAACGCCACGCCCACACCTGCGCTGACCAGGCTCACGATCGTGTGCCACCCGGCGGCTTCCTGGGCGACGCGCGGGCTAAAGTCCGCCTCGCGACATCGCGCGATGATGTCGTCGTGCAGCGCCGGCCCGACGTACCGCGGAATGAGCACGAACGACTCGCCGGCGAGATCGCGCAATGCGAAGCGCTTTCGTCCGGCGAGGGGATGCGTGGGCGGCATGGCGAGCACCAGCGGCTCGCGATGCACGACCTCCGCCTGGAGCCAGCGCCCGGCGTCAGGGGGGATGCTGCTGAGCAGCCCCAGGTCGATGCGCCCGTCGCGAAACGCCTCGGCCTGCTGCAGGGAATCCATCTCGAACAACGAGAGGCCGATGCTCGGCAGGTGCATGCGGAAGAAGCTGAGCACGTCCGGCAGGATCCCCGTGTCCGCCGCCGCCTCGACGAAGCCAACGCGAAGACGTCCCGTCTCTCCCATCGCGGCGCGCTGCGCCGTTCGCTGGGCCCGCTCGGCCTGCGCGAGCGTGAGGCGCGCCTCCGGCAGGAACGCGCGGCCGGCCGGTGTGAGCTCCACGCCGCGCGGCCGGCGCTCGAAGAGCGGCGTGCCGACGTCGCGCTCGAGGTCGCGAATCTGCCGGCTCAGCGGCGGCTGGGCGATGTGCAGGCGCCGCGCGGCGCGGCCGAAGTGCAACTCCTCGGCGACGGCGACGAAATAGCGGAGATGGCGCAGTTCCATGCGTGTCCCGGGAGGCAGCGCGCGTCGATACCCACTGGGTATCGCACAGCGTCGGATAATGTATTGGACGACCTGTCCGGGGTCCATTATCTCTCGACACATGGAACGCATACAGCAGTACGAGAGAACCCTGCGGGACGGCAATACGGCGGTCGCCGAGCGGATGGAGTGGACGATCAGGGCCGCACGCGTCGCACACGTGAAGCTGGCGCGCCCCGCGGAAGCGGCCGAACTGCGCGCCGCGCGACGCGCGTCGGGCGCCTTCTTCTCACTCATCGGCGTCTCCGCGGCGACATGGGCCGCGCTCGTGCCGTTCACGAAGAGCCGTCTCGGACTCGATGAAGGCACGCTCGGCGCGGCGCTGCTTGCGTTCGGCGCCGGAACGATCGTCGGCACCATCATCGCGGCCTGGTTCGTCGGCCGGTTCGGCAGCCGCA
>JBBQDE010000257.1:0-4918 GCA_038319425.1 Gemmatimonadales bacterium | reverse complement strand
GCGGCGACGCGGGGCCGCCGTACACATACATGAGCACCGGATACTTCTTCGTGCTGTCGAAGTTCGCCGGTACGATGCGATAGCCGTCGAGCAGCGTGCCGTCGGGCATCGGGACCTTGATGAACTCGGGCCGGCGTGCGGTGAGCGCCGCGAGGCGAGCCGCAAGGGGCGCGTTGTCCTGCAGCACGCGGATCACGTGCATCGACGGCAGGGCGTACAGCGTGGCGACGGCCGGAGACCCGATGGTGGAGTGAATGTCCACCGCATATCTCGCGTCAGGGCTGATGTCGAAGCTGTGGGTGCCCGGCTGCGTCGTGACCCGCTCCATCGCACCGCCCGCGAGCTTCACGCGATAGGTGTTGCGCTCCATGGGCGTGGGGGCGGCGGCCGTCACGTAGACATAGCCGTTCGCTGCATCCATTCCCGTCACGCCCAACACATCCATGCCATCAGTGGTGAGCTGGCGGACGACCCTGCCGTCGCGACCGTAGAGGAAGAGCTGACGCCAGCCGCTGCGATCGGAGAGGAAGAGGAACTGCTCCTTGCCGGCGCCGATCCAGCGGAGATCGCCGCTCTCGACATCGACGTAAGCGTCGTCGCGGTCGCTCATCACGATGCGGCCGCGCCCCGACGTGGCGCTCAACATCATCACGTCCACGCGGTTCTGCTTTCTCGGCACGCGCTGCACGACCACGGAGTCGCTGCCAACCCATTCCATGCGCGCGACGTACTGGCCCGTGTCGGGGCCGGCGTCGAGCCAGGTGCGCGACTTCGAGCCGAGATGAAGTACGCCGACCTTCACCCGCGAGTTGGGCTCTCCCGCTTTGGGATAGCGCAGCGTGGCGACGGTGGGGTACAGCCCGAGCTCATTCACGATCGGCATCGCCGGCACGGCCGTCTGGTCGAAGCGCCAGAACGCGATGTGCCGCGAGTCGGGGCTCCAGCGGAACGCGTCGCGAAGGCCGAGCTCCTCCTCGTACACCCAGTCGGTGGTGCCGTTGATCACGTTCTCGCTGCCGTCCGTCGTCAGCTGCTCCTCGCGTCCGTTCGCCAGCTCGGTGACGAAGAGGTTGTTGTCGCGGACGAAGGCGACCTTCTTCCCGTCGGGCGAGGCCTTGGCGAACATCTGCAAGCCGCTCTTCCGCGACACCGGCGTGAGCTTCCCGGTGCGGAAATCGTACACCGTGAAGACGCCGCGCGTGTTGGCGCGCCAGACCTGGACCGAGTTGTGGAACAGGAGGGCCATCTGCTCGTCGCGGCTGAGGGAGATGTCCTCGACGTCGAGCCGTTTCCCCCCTGCTGCGAGCTGATCGGCGTTCGCGAGCACGGTTTCGCGACCCGTCGCGATGTTCACCTTCACGAGCTCGGTGCCGCCATCCTTGGCCGGCCGAGGGATGATGTAGGAGCTTCCGGCGCTGAGCCACGACGGCCGCGGGATCGCGCCGCCGCGGAAATCGGGTGAGTCGAAGATGCGCTCCACCGTGATCCGGCTCGGATCACCGGTGCCCTGCGCAACGAGTGGCGTGACCGCGGCGCCGGTGAGCGCGAGGGCGATTGGCAGAACGAGACGCATGACTATCCTGAGCTCGCGGAGAGTCTGCCGAATTGTACGCGGGGGTAACGGAGGCCCGAAAGCCCGATGGCCCGAAACGACGAAGGGCACACCGGAATCAATCTGGTGTGCCCTTTGCGCTCATTCGGGCCATCGGGACATCGGGTTATTCAGTCCTGCTCTTCCGGCTTCGTGGTGGCCGGCAGGGCCTTCGCGCGGGTCTCGGCCGCGGCGGCGGGGGGAGCGCCCTGTTCGATGTCGACGCTCACGTTCCGCTGGAACTTGTTGAGGTCCGCGTCCTTCGCGCCAGCGCCGACGAGCGAACGGATCGCGTTCACGCCGGCTTCCACCGGCACGCCGCGCGAGACGAGGTCGGCCAGCACGGTGAACGGCAGCGTGAGCGAGCGCCGCAGCCCGCTCTGCTTCTTCATCTTGCCGAGCTCCACGGCCGGCACGCCGGCGTGCATGGCCGATGCGGCGGCCTTGATCTCGTCGACGGTGGCGATCGTGCCCAGCTCGCGATGCGCGCTCGCCATCTCGACGCTCAGCGAGCGGACGGCGGCGACGATGCGCGGACCGTCGGCACCGACGGCCAGTCCCTGCAGGGCCTTCTCCATCAGCGGCTCGACGGGCAGTCCCTGCGCGCGCGCCGAGTCGAGCAGCGCGGTGATGGCGACGCGGGACGGCGCGTCGAGCCGGTTGCCGATGCGCGGATCCTGCGCGCCGGCCCCTGCCAACGCCGCAGAGGAGAGCGCAATCACCATCAATCCACGGATCGGCCGGCTGGTCATTTGGTGCTGTCCTCGACGACGAGTGCGCTGCTGGGCATGCCGAAGTCGTCGCCCGCGGAACGCGGCGCGCTCGGGTCGGCGACCCACTCCTTACCGTTCACGACGAAGGCATAACGGTGAACGCCCGCGGGAACCGGCGCCGTGACGCTCCACACACCCTGATGGTTGGTCGCGACGAGGGCGGAATCGTTGAGCCCCCAGTCATTGAAGTCGCCCACGACTGCGACGCTGCGCGCATCGGGGCGAACGAGCACGAACTGCACGGGCTCGCGGGGGGCGCCTGCCAACGCCGTGGGCGCGGGCCTGGTGCGCATGACACCCAGCGTGACGATGGCGACGATGCCGGCGGCGAGCGCGGCGGCCCACCCCGGGTGATGCGTGACACGCGACACGACACCGAGCCAGCTGGCGACGCCGCGGCGACGGCGCTGAGCGTGCAGCCGGCGCACGCGCACCATCACCCGGCGCTCGAAGGATGCATCGAGACGCACGGGTTGCTGCAGCTCACCGACGATCAGCTCGAGCGTCGTTCGTCCCCACTCAGCCACTGTGTACCTCCCGCAACAGGGTGCGCAGCCGATCGCAGGCGCGCATGACTCGCATCTTCAAGGCGGACACTCCGACGCCGGTGATCTCCGCCATCTCGTCGTATCCCAGATCTTCCACGTACTTCAGCAGGAACGCTTCTCGTTGGTCCGCACTGAGCTCACCGATCGCGCGCTCGATCTCCTCGCGCCACATCGTCTGCTCGGCCGGATGCTCCTGCGACGCCTTCATGAGGGCGCCTTCGTCGTGCACGAACGTCTGCCCTCGTCGCACGCGCCGTGCCCCGCTGGTGCGACACCGATTGAGCAGGATACGGAAGAGCCAGGCGCCGAAGCGTTCCGGTTCCTCGCAGCGCGCGAGTGACCGGTAGGCGCGCGTGAAGGCGTCCTGCAGCGCCTCCTCCGCATCCTCCCGGTTGCCCAGCATGTGAACCGCATACCGCGCGTAGCGGTCCCGATACCTGGAGACCAACGCGCCGTACGCATTCACATCCCCGTGCAGCACCCGGGTGACGAGCGCTGCGTCCGAGCTCTCCATACCGTCTGGACCTTCTCTCAATTCACACCGTCACAGTCGGAAGGCCGCATCTCACAAAACGGGCGCCGCGGTCAGTGGTCCACGCGTTCACTCTTCGGTCAATCTACGGGAAAGGGTGCCCCTGCGCAGGATAGAAGCGCGCATGGGCCCGTCCCCGCTCCACCAGCACCTCCGCCGGCTCGAATCGGCCGGGAAAGCGGTCGTTCAGCGCCTGCAGCTCGTCCACGATCCGCTTGGCGCCCAGGGCATCCACGTATCGAAAGGGTCCGCCGCGAAATGCCGGAAAACCGATGCCGAACACCGCGCCGACGTCCCCATCCCGGGGCGAGCGCAACACCCCTTCCTCCAGGCAGCGCGCCGCCTCGTTCACCATGGCGAGGACGCAGCGCTGCTGCATCTCTACCGGGTCCATCTCCACCCGCGACGCTCCATTCGGAAGCAATTCATACACCGAGGCGTCCACCGCGTTCTTCGCGCCCGTCTCGTCGTACTCGTAGAACCCCTTCTTTCCCTTCCGCCCGGTCCGCCCCGACTCCACGACCCGCCGCAGCGACTCGCTCGGCGCCATCCGCGCCCCGAACGCCTCGAACAGCACCTGGCCCACCTTGCCGCCGACGTCGATGCCGACCTCGTCGAGCAGGGTGATGGGACCGACCGGGAAACCGAACCCGGTGAGCGCCGCATCGATCGATTCGATCGATGCCCCCTCGTCGAGCAGGCGACCGGCCTCGTTCATGTAGGCCGACAGCGTGCGTGTCGTATAGAAGCCGGGCGCATCGTTCACCACGATCACCGTCTTGCCCAGCCGCTTCCCGTACGCCACCGCGGTGACCGTCGCGTCCTTCTCCGTGCTCGGCGTGACGATGACCTCGAGCAGCGGCATCTTGTGCACCGGCGAGAAGAAGTGCATGCCGAGCACGCGCTCCGGCCGATCCGCCGCGTCGGCGATCTCGGAGATGGGGATCGTGCTGGTGTTGGACGCGTACACCGCCGTCGGCGCGATCATCGGCTCGACCTCGCTCAACACGCGATGCTTGAGCGCGAGATCCTCGAACACGGCCTCGATCACCAGCGTGGCGCGGCCGAAGCCGGCGTAGTCGGTCGTCCCGCCCACGAGGCTGAGCTGATCGTCGTACTGGAGACGCGTGATCTGCCTTTTCTTCAGGCGCGCGCGCAGCACCTCGCTCACCGCGGCAATGCCGCGAGACACGCGCGTGATATCCGTGTCCTTGAGCCGGACCGGCGTGTCCTGCTGGACGGCGACGCCGGCGATCCCCGCGCCCATGAAGCCGGCGCCGATGACGCCGAGGGTCTGGACCTCGTGCGGCGCCGGCGCTGGTTCGTTCACGCCCGGATCCTTCTTCAGCGCCGCCGTGGCGAAGAACAGGAAGATGAGCTGCTTCGACACATCCGTGGCGGACATCTCGCCGAAAGCGCGCGCTTCCTCTCGATAGCCGGCGTCGCGTCCCTTCTCGTACCCCATCTGCACGGC
>JBBQDE010000256.1:0-4919 GCA_038319425.1 Gemmatimonadales bacterium | reverse complement strand
CGCGCAACCTGGCGCTGCTGGAGCGGCACGTTGGCCAACCGTCCTCGGCGAAACGCGCGAGCCGCGCCGTCGTGTGGCTGACGGTCGCGGCTCTGGTGCTGCTGGCGGTCGGTGCGATCGCGGTGGCGGCGTTCCTCGTGCGGGCGCTGCTCCAGTCGTTCGCCTAGCTCATCGCGCCGGTCGCAAAGGCGTTTGGAAGGGCGTCCATGGAACTTTCAACTGCTCCACCATCGACGCGAATCATTCCGTGTGGCTGTCGGACTCCAAGTGGCCCGCCATGCCGATGCGACCATGCTGGCATCCATACTTTACTTGCATGCAGCGTCGCAGGGCTGACTCGCGCTTTTCTTGATGCGCGTCTGGCATCGGAGGCACCCTGCGCACATCGCTGCCATCCGTGCATCAAGAAAAGAACGACACCAGCCTTCTCGAGACGGCATAAGAGTAAAGGAGCGGTGTCAGCCTCACGGCAGGCAGCGTAGGGACCATTGGGCGGGTTGGATGCGAGCGGAGCGATTCGCGTCGATATCTGAGCAGTTGAAAATCCCATTCACGCCGTCCGCAACGCAGTTCCCCGCCGCAACCAACCGGAACTCAGCTCGACGAACCGGTCAACGACGTCATGTCGATCACGAATCTGTACTTGACGTCCGAGCGCAGCATCCGGTCGTAGGCTTCGTTGATCTTCTGGATCGGGATCGTTTCGATCTCGGAAGCGATGCCGTGCTCGGCACAGAAGTCGAGCATCTCCTGCGTCTCGGCGATCCCGCCGATCAGCGAGCCGGCGAGGCTGCGGCGTCCCATGATCAGGTTGAACACCGTCGGTGACGGATGCGGCTCGGCGGGCGCGCCCACCAGCGTCATGACGCCGTCGCGCTTGAGGATCGACAGGAACGGATCGAGGTTGTGCGGGGCGGCGACGGTGTTGAGGATGAAGTCCAGCGTGCCGGCGCGCGCGGCCATCGCATCGGCGTCACGCGAGATCACGACCTCGTCCGCACCCAGCGCGAGCGCGTCCGCCTTCTTGTTCGGCGACGTGGTGAACAGCACGACGTGCGCGCCGAGCGCGTGCGCCAGCTTGATCGCCATGTGTCCCAGGCCGCCGAGTCCCACGACGCCGACCTTCGAGCCCTTGCCTACCTTCCAGTGCTTGAGCGGCGACCAGGTCGTGATGCCCGCGCAGAGCAGCGGCGCCGCGGCGGCCGGGTCGAGCGTGTCGGAAATGCGGAGCACGAACTTCTCGTCCACGACGATGTCCTTCGAGTAGCCGCCGTAGGTGACGCCGCCCGTGTGCTTGTCGGGGCTGTTGTACGTGCCCGTCATGCCGCGCTCGCAGTACTGCTCGAGCCCCTCGGCGCAGCTCGCGCACTCCTGGCAGGAATCGACCATGCATCCCACACCCACGAGGTCGCCTTCCTTGAATCCCGTCACGCTACCCCCGACCTGCGCCACACGTCCCACGATCTCGTGGCCCGGCACGCACGGGTACACCGTCCCGCCCCACTCGCCGCGTGCGGTGTGCAGATCCGAGTGGCAGACGCCGCAGAACATGATGTCGATGCGCACGTCCGTAGGCCCCGTCTCGCGGCGGCCGAAGGAAAACGGGCCGAGCGGGGCGTCGGCGCTCGTGGCGGCATAGCCGACGGTGTCGATCAGTGTTGCGATCATGTCGTATCGTCCGGGTGCGGGTGGCTGATTGAGTGAGACTAACACCGCAGGACCAGAGAACGTTCGCGATTACTGTTGAGATCGCATATCAGTCTTGTTCTTCACCCGCCTGACCCACGACCGCACGCGCGCCTCCAGCACGTCCATCGGCAGCGCGCCGGCACCGAGCACTTCATCATGGAAGGCGCGGATGTCGAAGCGGTCCTGCAGCTCTTCCTTCGCCTCGTCGCGCAGGCGCAGGATCGTGAGCTGGCCGATCTTGTAGCCGAGCGCCTGGCCGGGCAGCGCGATGTAGCGGTCCGTCTCCGACTGGATGCCCGACTCCGCCATGCTGGAGTGCGCGCGGAAGAAGTTCACTACCTGCTCGCGCGTCCAGTGCTTCCCGTGAATGCCCGTGTCCACCACCAGACGGATCGCGCGGAGCATCTCGTCGTCGAGCCGGCCGTAGTCGCTGTACGGGTTCTGGTAGAACCCGATTTCCTTGCCGAGCCGCTCCGAGTACAGCGCCCAGCCTTCCTGGTACGCCGTGTATCCCGCCTGCTGGCGGAAGGGCGGGAGCGCCGGCAACTCCTGCGCGATGGAGATCTGCATGTGATGACCCGGCACGCCCTCGTGATACGCCGTCGACTCGTTGTTGATCGTGAGCTGGTTCGCAAAGTCGTACGTGTTCACCCACACATGGCCCGGTCGTGATCCGCTCGGCGTGCCCTGGCTGTACGACGTGGATGCCTCTTTCTCGCGAAACGGCTCGATCGCCATGACCTCGAGCTTCGCCTTCGGCAGCCGCCCGAACAGCGTCGGCAGCTTCGCCCACATCTGCTTCGTGTAGCTCCGGTATTCGTCGAGGATCTGTTCGCGCGAGGTCGGATGCAGCGCGGGCATCTTCGGCAGTGAGTCGCGGAACGACTTCAGGTCGGTGAAGCCGAGCTTCCGTGCGATGGCGAGCTGCTCGCGCTCGATGCGCGCCACCTCGCGCAAGCCGAGCGCGTGGATCGAGTCCGACGTCATGCTCGTCGTCGTCATCCGGCGCACGGCGAACGCATACCGCTCGGCGCCGTTCGGCAGCGCCGACAGTCCGATGTCCGCGCGCCCCTTCGGTGCGTACTCGTCGCGCACGAAGCTCGTGAAGCGGACGTACGCGGGCAGCACGCTGTCGCGGATCGCCGCGAGAAGCGCGGTCCGCAGGCGCGTACGATCGGCGGCGTGCACGCGGGCGGGGAACTGCGTCAACGGAATGGCGAACGGCGTCGAGTCCGGCGCCTGCGCCGCGATCGTTCCCGCCTGCGTGGCCACCTGGGTCAACAGGATCGCCGGCGGGATCAGCCCGTCCGCCATCCCCTGGCGCATCTGCACAGTGATCTGGCTGAACAGCCGCGGCACGTGGTTCAGCCGCGCGATGTAGTCGTCGTAGTCCTTCACCGTCGCAAAGGAGAGCGACGGCACCAGCTGCGGCAGGTCGATGTGCACGCCGCCGAACTGCGTGACCGGCATCTCCCAGTCCTTGAACTTTGCCCCTTCCACCGACTCGCGGAGGTTGCGAACCATCAGGTCGCGGTTGAGCCGGTCCTGCTCGCCCATCCCGATCGTCTCCACCGCCTGGAACTGCTCGAGGAAGCGCCGCTGCTGCGCCAGGTCGCGCGCCACCGCCTCGGGCGACGCGTCACTCAGCTGGTCGTTGTAGCGCTTGTCGCCGAGGATCGATGCGAACTCCGGCGCCGTGCGCAGCGTGTACTCCCACTGTTCGGCCAGCAGCTTGTTCAGCGCGGCGGTGCGCGCCTTCACGGAGGCCCTCTTCTCGATCACGTTCACCTTGCCGAGCGAATCGATCGATCGTTGCGCGGCCGCCGGCGCCGCAAGAAGCGGAAGTGCCGCGAGTACGAAAAGATGGCGTCTCATCAACGGGGAAGTGGAGAGAAGAAAGACTTCAAATCGGCTTGTTGTCCTCTGCGAGCCTCTACATCACCTTGTCTCTCCGACGCGCCGAGAGAATGCCGCGCTCACGAGGTTGGCAGCGCGAAGGCGACGTACGTGCCACCCGACGGCGCGCCGTTCTTTCCGCCGCCGCAGGCGATTACGATGAACTGGCGGCCGTTCACCATGTAGAGCGAGGGGGTGGCGCTGCCGGCGAACGGCAGCGTCGTCTCCCAGAGCAGCTTTCCCGTCCGCTTGTCGTACGCGTGGAACTTCTTGTCCCAGCTCGTCGCGCCAATGAAGAGCAATCCGTTCTCGGTCACCACGGGCCCACCGTAGTTGTCGGTGCCGGTGGTGCGCATCCCCTTCGCCGCGAGCTCGGGATACTCCCCGAACGGGATCGACCAGCGGATCTCTCCCTTGTTCAGGTCGATCGCGTTGAGCGTGCCCCACGGTGGCGAGATGGCGGGATAGCCCTCCGGATCGAGGAAGATGTTGTAGCCGTCGTTCCGGTACTTGAGGAAGTTCGGGTTCGTCGTCGCCGTCTCGGCCACGTCGTGCCCCGTGATCAGGAAGTTGGCGAGATCGTTGATCGCGCCCCCCTCGAGCGTACCGCCGAAGCCCGGCATCCGCCCCTGTCCCTGCCGGATGATCGTCGCGAGCTCGTCGCGCGTCTTGCGCGTGCCGATGCCGACGAGCGACGGGATCTGTCCCGGCGTTCCCTTCAGGTCGGTGCGGTGGCAGCTCGCGCAGTTGGCCTGGTACAGCGACTTGTCACTGCGCGGCACCATGCGCAGCAGCCACGCCATCTCGTTGGCGTTCACGTAGAGCAGGCCCGTCGCCGGATCGAACGCCGGCCCGCCCCATTCGGCGCCGCCATCGTAGCCGGGAAACACGATCGTTCCTTTACGGCTCGGCGGCGAGAACAGGCCGCGGTTGGCGTACTGGCGATACACCTTCAGCGCCGCGGCGTGCGCGGCCGGCGTGCGGCGTGTCAGCATCGCCTCGGTGAGCGTCTGCCGCACGAATGGCGGCGGCCGGAGCGGTAGCGGCTGCGTCGCGCTGGCTCGCTCGCCGTCGAGCGGCGAGGGCGGCACCGTGCGCTGCTCGATGGGAAAGAGCGGCACACCCGTGCGCCGGTCGAACACCCATACGTGGCCCGTCTTCGTGATCTGTGCGAGCGCCTCGATCCGGCTGCCGTTGCGGGTGACCGTCACGAGCGCCGGCGGCGACGGAAAGTCCAGGTCCCACAGGTCGTGGTGGATCCCCTGGTAGTGCCAGACGCGCTTGCCCGTGCGCGCGTCGAGCGCGAGCACCGTGTTGGCGAACAGGTTGTCGCC
>JBBQDE010000255.1:0-4951 GCA_038319425.1 Gemmatimonadales bacterium | reverse complement strand
GGTGAGCGGCCGCAGCTCAGCATCGGCATGGACGGCGGGTGGCTGTGCTTCGAGGCGCAGGTGGAAAAGCGGCGCCTCACGCCCATCCCGGGCGATTGGCTCCGGTGCGACGAGGCCTGCCTCGAGCGCTACTGCCGGCAGGCGAAGCCCGCCGCGCGCGTCTCGAAGGCGGTGGACATCTCCGCCGTGAGCGACTTCCGGAACTAGACGCCGCCGCGCCGGCCGCGACGTATCTTGCGCGAGTGCTGCAACTCCTCGCGCTGATCCAGGGCGTCGCGCTCGCCCTGCTGCTGCATCGCCTCTGGCCGGGCCGGCGCCGGCGCGCGCCCGTTCCCCCGCGCGCCGGCCGCGCGGACGGCCCCACCGTGAGCATCATCGTCGCCACGCTCAACGAGGCGCACCGGATCGGTCCGTGCCTCGCCGGCCTCGTGGCCCAGGGTCCGCTCGTGCGCGAGATCCTGGTCGTGGACAGCGGCAGCACCGACGACACCGCCGCGCTCGTGCACGATGCGGCCCGCCGCGATCCACGTATCCGGCTCCTGCGAGACGACCCGCTACCCACCGGGTGGGTGGGCAAGGTGTGGGCGCTCGAGCACGGCCTGCGACGCGCCACCAGCGACTGGGTGCTCGGCATCGACGCCGACACCGAGCCGCAGCCGGGGCTGGCGGCGGGTGCGGTGCACGCCGCCATCGCGCTCCGCTACGATGCCGTCTCCTTCGCGCCCCGATTCCGCATCGACTCGGCGGGCGAGCGCTGGCTCCAGCCCGCGCTGCTCGTGACGCTCGTGTATCGGTTCGGCGCGGCTGGCACCGAGGCCGACCCCGAGCGCGTGATGGCGAACGGCCAGTGCTTTCTGGCGCGCCGCGATGTGCTGCTCGCCGCCGGCGGGTATTACAGCGCGCGTGCGTCCTTTTCCGACGACGTCACGCTCGCGCGCCACCTCGCGCGCGCCGGTCGGCGCGTCGGCTTCCTCGATGGCTCGCGACTCTACGACGTACGAGCATACACGTCGGCGCGCGAAGCGTGGCGCGAATGGGGCCGGTCGCTCGATCTCAAGGATTCGTCCACACCGCTGCGGCAATGGGCCGACGTGCTCTTCCTCGCTGTGGTGCAGGGAACCCCGGTGCCGGTGCTCCTCACGTGCGCCGCGATTGCGGCGCTGACCGGCATGCAGGGAGTCGCGGCCGCGCAGCCGCTGATTGCGACGAGCGCGGCGCTGCTCCTCGTCCGCCTCCTGCTCCAGCGTGCGCTCGCTTCCTCGTACGCTCGGCGCGGCGCGCCCTTCTGGCTGTCGCCGCTCGCGGACCCGCTGGCGGCGCTCCGCATCCTCCTTTCCACCGTGCGACGTCCCACCCAGTGGCGCGGCCGGCAGTACGGCGACGTGCGGCTCTCGTCCTGAGTCGTTCGCGCCTTTGTGCGAACGCGTCACCGGCCCATCTTTGAGCGATGAGAGAACCACAGCCGTCGTCGCCCCCCACGCGAGCCCGCGCGCACCCGCCCGAGACCACCGAGGGCTGGTACGTCCTGCACCAGGTCATGGCGTGGGACCGCCGCGCGTTGCGCGAGCTGCGCGCCGGCGGACTCGCATCGCAGCGCACGGAGGCCGAGCGCGTCCTCGGCGAGCTCGCGTCACCGCCCGCCGGTGGGTGGAGCGCGGTGGTGCCGCTCATCGGCTCCCGCGCCGACGTGATGTTCGTGCATTTCCGGCCCACGCTCGACGACATCGGCGCCGCGCAGCAGGCGCTGGCGACGCTCGCGCTGTGCGATGCGCTCACGCCGGTCGCGACTTTCCTGAGCGTCACCGAGGCGGGGCTGTATCATGCCAGCGCGCAGCTCGCCGCGGCGGCCGAGGCGCGCGGCGGGGCTGTGGGCGATGAAACGCATCGCGCCGAGATGGCCAAGCGAGTGGAGGCCGAGCGCGCGAGTCCGCACGTGCAGCGGCGGCTCTTTCCCGTGCAGCCGCCCGACATGCCGTACGTCTGCTTCTACCCGATGTCGAAGCGGCGCACGCCGGGACAGAACTGGTACGCGCTACCGCTCGAGGAGCGGAGCCGCCTGATGATGGCGCACGGCATCACGGGGCGCGGCTACGCCGGCCGCGTGGTGCAGGTGATCAGCGGCGCGATCGGCTTCGACGCGTGGGAGTGGGGGGTGACGCTGTTCGCCGCCGATCCGCTCGCGTTCAAGAAGATCGTCACCGACATGCGGTTCGACGAAGTGAGCGCGGAGTATGCGGAGTTCGGAGACTTCTACGTCGGGAAGACGGCGGCTCCCGGAGATTGGCTTCGCTCGCTTCCTTGAATCAGACAACCACGCACTCACCGGTCAGTGGGCGTAGTCGGCGCGAGATCGACGCGGTCCAGCGCCCGCTCCGCGATCGCCTTGAGCCTCGCATCCTGATTGACCCGCAGCGCGCGGATATTGCGCCGCGCCCGTCGCATCGCCGCCGGGATGAATACGCGGGCGCAATCCAGCTCCGCCTCGGCCGCCTCCGTCGAACCGGCGCGCTCTATCTCCCACGTCGTACGCGAGAGCGTGGCCACGGACATGTAGATGTCGATCGCCGCGTTGGCGAGGCGCAGCTGAAGAAACTGCTGCTCGATCACCGCCTTGCCGTGCTTGAGCAGCAGCGACTCGACGGAGACAGCCAGGTCGTGGATGATGCCGGCCACCGCGTCGGCCTCATCCTTCAGTGCGTCGTGGACGAGCGTGAATGACGGCTTCACGAGCTGCCGCTTCGCGCGGCCGGTGACGTAGGAGCCGATCGCGCCGAGAGAGCGGAGCGGATCCTTGAATGCCTTGCCGAGCGCCTTGAGTCGTTCGCCGGGCTGCTGCAGTGCGCTCAGGGCCACGAGCGCCCGCAGGATCTCGTTCGTCCCCTCGAAGATGAGGTTGATGCGCGAGTCCCGCACCGCCTGCTCGTATGGATACTCCTTCGAATAGCCGATGCCGCCGGCGATCTGGAGCGCGTCGTTGCTGGCGCGGAACGCCAGCTCGCTCGCGAAGATCTTGCAGCAGGCCGTCTCGAGCGAGAAGTCCACGCCGCCGCGGTCCACCATTCCCGCCGTGAGCATCCACGCCGAATCGGACGCGTACGTCTCGGCGGCGTTGACGGCGATCTTCTGCTGGATCATCTCGAACGAGCCGATGGGGCGGCCGAACTGCTCGCGCTGCTTCGCGTATTCCAGCGCCAGCCCCATGACGCGGCGCGTGCCGAGCGACGACGCGGCCGCGAGACCGAGCCGGCCGGAGTTGAGCACCTCGAGCGCGATCTTGAAGCCGTGACCCACGTCGCCAATTCGGTCGGCGGCGGGCACGATCACGTTGTCGAAGCTGACGGTGCGCGTGTCGCTCGCCTTGATCCCCATCTTCTGCTCGGGCTGGCCGAGGCTGATGCCGGCCAGCTTCCCGTCGACGGCGAAGGCGGTGACGCGCTGCTTCGTCTTGCCGTCGACCGTGACCGGCACCTTGGCGAACACGGTGAACAGCCCGGCGTAGCCGGCGTTCGAGATCCAGATCTTCGTGCCGGTGATGCTGTAGCTCTTTCCATCGGCGCTGGGCGTCGCCGTCGTCGTCATCGCCTGGGCGTCGGAGCCGGAGCCGGGCTCGGTCAGACAGAACGCCGCAATGATGTCGCCGTTCGCGCAGCCGGGCAGCCAGCGCTGCTTCTGGTCGTCGGACCCGAAAAGCGTAATACCCTTGCACCCAATCGATTGGTGCGCTCCGAAGTACACCGCCAGCGCCGGGTCCGTGGCGCCGATCTCGCCGAACACCCGGTTGAACACCTTCGCCGAAGCCCCGAAGCCCCCATACGCCTCGGGAATGTTCATCCCCATCATCCCGAGCTCGTGCATCCCCTTGCGCACGGCGTCGGAGAACTTGCCGTCCGCATCGAGCTGGTGCGAATCGATCGTGTCGGCGGCGAAGGCGCGGAACGAGCCGAGAACGAGCGCGAGCGATTCACGCTCGTCGGGTGCGAGCACGGGGAAGGGAAAGACGAGCTCCTCGTGGATCTCCCCGAGGAAGACGCCGCGAGTGAACGACGGATTGTGTTCCGGGTCGGCGAGGTGGGCGTCGGCGGTGCGCGGAGGAGCGGAGGTGGCGGTCACGAATGTCGGTCCGTTTGGGGAGGCATTGGAAATATGCGTCGGGGACCGCCGCCGCAGGAATCGGCGCTCCGCCCCTCGCTCAGAGCGGCTACCTGCGCTTTTCGCGGCGATCCTCGTCGTCGATGCTGACCGCCATCGGCAGGAACAGCGCACGCTTCACCGCCGGGTACTGCGTGTCCCACCCACGCGCGTCGTGCCAGAGGATCCGGTTCAGCACCCCGGTCGGCGCCTCGTCGGGGCCGTCGAACGACATGCGTGCCGAAGATCGCGCCGCGAGGCGGCGCTGCTCGCCGAACGGCCCACGAATGGAGCCGGTGCGCGGGTTGAGCTCGGCCAGCGACTGCCTCGGCACCACTGCGGTGTAGGGCGCGAGGTCGGGCGATTCTCCGTCGGAGATGAAGCTCGCCCGCATGTCGGTCGCGACGAGATCGAAGATCGACATCGAGGGCAGGCCGAGCATCAACTCGATCGTCTTCACCATCCCCGGCTGGGTGTACGTCGTGGAGTCGATGCTGCCGCGGCGCGTGTATGGCGAGATGGCCAGCGCCACGGTGCGATGACCGTCGATGTGATCGACGCCGTTCTGGGCGTCGTCCTCGACGACCATGATCGCCATGCCCTTCCAGAACCGGGAGCGGGAGAACCCCTCGACGAGCCTGCCGAGCGCGAGGTCGTTGTCGGCGACGCACGCGCGCGGCGCGCACCAGCCGGGCGACGTGCCCTCGGTGTGATCGTTCGGCAGGATGATCATCACGAGGTTCGGCATCGAGCCGCGCGCTTCCCAGTCGGCGAGATGCGCCAGGATGTCGCCCGCCTTGATCACGTCGGGGACTTCCTGGGT
>JBBQDE010000254.1:0-4956 GCA_038319425.1 Gemmatimonadales bacterium | reverse complement strand
TGCAGCACGGGATGGCGCCGCGAACGCGAAAACCCGCTTGCGAGCCGCCCGATCACCGGGAGTCCTTCGATCGATCGAGGTGCCAGGGTGATCCCGTTCTCGTCCTTCGTGCGCTCGGGCCTCGCGAGCACGGGGTTCCGCGCGGCGAGCCGTGCCGCCGTAGTCGTGGGCGCCGTGGTCGCGGGCATCGGAATCGCCGCTGCGGGTACCACGTCGTAGAGCGAGTCGCCGACCGCCTCGTCGTCCGTCGCCAGCTGCGCACGCGCGAGCGTGAGGGAGTCCTCCAGCAGCTCCAACCGGTCGCGCAGCTGATCCACCTCGCTGTTGCCGAACAGATCCTGCGCGTCCACGGCGCCGGCCACCGCCGCCACGGCGCCGCAGGCGAGCACCAGCGTCACCACCAGCGCCGCAACCACCACCTGCGCGTGCCAGCGCGCGACGCCGAAGCTGCGCGTCTGCGCTCCGGGGGTGGGGGGCACCAGCAGCACCAGCCACGGACGCCGCTCGACCGGCACGAACCGCGTTGCCCGCCGCGGAGCGGGCGCCGGCTTCGCCGGCGCCTCGATCGTCGGTACGTACGCGGGCGTCACCCGACGAATCGGGATCACCTGCGCTTCCGCCGTCGCCCCGCCGACCAGATGGATGTTCGGCGAGGGGATCCGCTTTACGTACTGCGGCGTGGGCTTCGCGGAGCTCATGCGCTATCTCCGCGCCGGCTCGGCCGACGCGAGCGGCCGGCCATTGGCACCCGACGACCCTGGCGGGCCCATCAGCACTCGGCCGTTCACCACGCCGCCTTCTTGCACCAGGATCGAACCCGTGTGAACGTCGCCCGTCACGACCGCGGTGGCCTGCAGCTCCACCCGTTCCGATGCGTGCACATTGCCCGTGATTGTCCCCCCGACCACGACCTCTCGCGCGTGAATGTCGCCCGAGATCTTGCTGCCGACGCCGATCACGACCGAATCCGCGCTCAGTACCGAGCCGTCGAGGTTGCCCTCGATGCGCAGCGAACCGGAGGTCTCGAGATCGCCGGTCACGAAGAGCTGCGTGTCGAGGAGTGAGTAGCCCTTGCCGGCGGCGGCTGCCTTCGCGGCGGGCTTGGTCGTGACGGGCTTGCTGGCGGCGGGTGACGCACTACGGCGGGAGAAGATTCGCATGTCGGCAGCAGCGGCAGAAGTGAGTGGTGCGGATCCTGAATGGCCCGCCTCTTCAACCTCAAGACGACCCATGGGCCCGCTAGCCACGGCCCGAAGATCTGCCGAATCGTTGTTGTGATTCACCCCACCAATTCGTCAGGGGAGGTAAGCGCCGCTGCGCTTTCAGGGGGTGGCATGGCGTCTGCCATACATTAAATGCGGTTTTACCATTCGGCCGCGGCCGATCCATAAGGAGGTTTCATGCGGACTACTCTCAAGACGATTCTTCTCGCGCCTGCGCTCGTACTCGCGGTCGCCTGTACCAAGGACAAGCCGGCCGACCCGTCATTGAACGCGGACTTAGGCCTCGCGGCGCAGGCCAACAGCGCGCGGCTCGACTCCATCACGGCTGCCGAGCGTACCAAGGCGGCTGTTGCTGCCGCCCCGGCACCGGTCGCCGTCAGACCCGCGCCCGCACCGTCAACCGCTCGCCGCACTACCACGACGCGCCGCGCGTCATCCTCCGGCTCCAGCGCGTCCAGCAGCGGCAACACGACGGTCGCCGCACCGCAGCGCACGGAGACGGTCAAGAACACCAAGCGTGACGCTGTCATCGGCGGCGCGGCCGGCGCGATCATTGGCGCCGCGACCAGCCGGGACAAGGTGAAGGGCGGACTGATTGGTGGTGCCGCCGGTGCCATCCTTGGAGGGGTGATCGGCAACAACGTGGACGTCAAGAAGAAGCCCGTCCCCTGATCTCCGCAGCCGTGTGAGCCCCACTGCGAGCACACCGTAGTGGGGCCGACGAGCGCTCTTCCTCCCGACGACCGGCCAGGATGCCGATCCGGGACGAAGGAGCGCTCGTCGAGCATCTAGTGGATCGGTCGCACGCGTACGTGCGTCCCACACGACGTCGCAAGTGCGATGCTGGCTTTCCAGATTGACAGTCCCTCGGCCCCGGGCTAATATTCGGGGCTGCATATCACCCGCGTTCGGGCAGCGTCATTCCGCGCGTCAGCCGCGGGCATCACCAAGGAAGGGCGTACTGATGGTCGAGATTCATCTCGAGGAAAGCGATCGGCTGGACTGGGCCCTCAAGGCGTTCAAGCGCAAGATCGCGAAGGCCGGAATCCTCAAGGATCTTCGCAAGAAGCGCTATTACGTGAAGCCGAGCGAGGCGCGTCAGCTGAAGGCCGCCGCGGCGCGCCGTCGCAGCCGTACCGAGCGCTCGCGCTGAGCCTTTGGGCTCCGGCGCAAGTAACGGATGGCGAAAGAAGACGCGATTCAGCTCGAAGGCTCGGTCACCGAAGTGCTCCCGAACGCCACGTTCCGGGTGCAGCTGACCAACGGCCACAACGTGCTTGCGACGCTCGGCGGCAACATGCGCCGTTTCCGCATCCGCGTCCTCGCGGGTGACCGCGTGACGATCGAAGTGTCGCCCTACGACCTGACGAGAGGTCGGATCACCTTCCGGCACAAGAACTAGTCCGACGCTCGAGCCGGGAAGTTGAAGTGACGAAACAGAAGGGCACACGACCGAGGTCGGTGTGCCTTTTTTGTTCGCGTCATTCGCCCGTGCTGTGCCTACCGCCGTAGTGCTTCCAGCGTAGCCCCCCGCCGGGGGCGCGGATACGGCAGGTCGCCCTTCATTGCCCGCCACAGGATGCGGTTGAACGCGTCCTCGTTCGCCACGTCCTCGATGCGGAGGTCGAGCTTGGCCGACTCGCGGGCTGCCGGCGTGTTCGCCGGATTTCTCTCGGCGAGATCCACGCCCGGCGTGAGCGTCGTCCACGGCCGGAGGTCGGGCGTGTCGCTCCAGATCTCGCGCAACGGCCGTCCGAAGTAATCGAACTGGGACATCGCATCGAGGCCGAGGATCTCCTCGATCGTCCGTACCACGTCGGTGGTGTTCGCGAAGCGGTGGAATACCCCAGCGCGCGAATACGGGGAGATCACCAGCATCGGTGAGCGATGCGAGTCCACGTGATCAGGACCGTTCTGCGCGTCGTCCTCCAGCACGAATACCACCGTGCTCTTCCAGAAGGGGCCGTGACTCAACGCATCGATGATTCGCCCGAGGGCGAGATCGTTGTCCGCCACCATCGCGCCCGGCGTCGGTGAGCCCGCCCGCGCGCCGGCCGTGTGGTCGTTCGGCAGGCGGAGGATCTCGAGTGCCGGCATTGTGCCGCGCCGAACGAACTCCGCGTGCTCCGCGATCCACACGTCGGCGCGACGCTGATCGGTACTCTCGAGGTCGACGCCGGCATAGTGCGGGTTGGTGTGCGCCGCGAGAAACGGCTTGTTGCCACGGTATCCGGCGGGCAATGCATCGTCCGCGTCGGCGCCGCTCGGCACCACGAACTCGCCATAGTTGCGGAACGTGATCCCCTTCCGCTGCGCGAGCGTCCAGAGGTAGCCGCTCGCCGGCTCGGCCACGTCGTCGTCCGGAACCGCACGCCGGTTCGTGCCCTCGTAATCGTACGTGCGGCCCCGGCTCGAGTAGTGAGGTGGAACGGTCTTCTGCAGGTAATCCGTCGTGTATGCCGCCATCGACCAGTTGTGCCCGTCGGGGCTCACTTCGGCATTCACGAGAAATCGGTCGAACGTGCCGAACCGTTCGGCGAACGCATGATGGTTGGGAGTGACCGACCGCGGAAACATCACGAGCGAGGTGTCGCCGTCCGCGAGCGGCAGATCGCCGAGGATCTGATCGTAGGTGCGATTTTCCTTGACGACGTAGATGACATGCTCGAAGGGTGGGTAGCGGAGCGCCGTCGAGCGGGGAACCGACCATCCGTTGGCGCGGGCGACGCGAGCGGAGTACGCCGCCAGTGCGCCGGCGCCCAGGCCGACGACGGGCACCGTCGCGAACGAACCATCGAGCTGCGAGAGTGTCGTATTGCGTCCGGGTGGCTGTCTCCGATCGCGTGCCGCCACCGGGCCGGGGCCATCGGGGTTGGGCCGCGTGCCGCGCCCCTTGCCGGTAGCCACCAGCAGGGTGTCACCGCGCGCGAGCAGGGCGGTGGGATACCAGCCCACGGGAATACGGCCCGCCAGCCGGTCGTCGCCCGCGGCGTTGGCCAGTCCGCTCGACGTTGGCGTCAGGTCGAAAACCGCGACGGCGTTCGCATCTGCTTCCGCCACGAACAGACGCGTGCCGTCTGCCGACATCGCGAGTGCGTTCGGCGTGCTGCCCTCGCCGGGACCCGAGGGGGGCGGATCGAGCAGCTCGCCCACCACGCGTCCTCGGGACAGGTCCACGGCCATGACGCGATCAGTGGTGGCCGTGGCGACGAAGAGGCGGTTGCCGCGCGCATTGAGCAGCAACGCCGAGGGATGCCGTCCGACGAGAACGCGGCCGGTGGCACGGAGCGATCCATCCCCCGCCGGTGCGTACGTGGAAAGGTGCCACCCTCCCCAATTCGACACGTACACCGCGCCGGTCGGCGACACGGCGACGCCGTACGGATAGCGTTCGGTGGCGAGGTGCTGCACCACACGGCCGCTGGAGAGATCGATCACGGCGAGGGAGTCGGCGAGATTCTCCGCCACGTAGAGCTGCCGGCCATCGCGCGACAGAGCCAACCCGCCGGGGTAGCGAACGCCGCTTGCCCGCGGCGCCGACCGTGGCTGGAGCACGATGCTGTCCCGAAGCGTGGCGGCGCCGTCTCGCCATTCGAACCGATAGACGACGTCGGCGTTGCCTCCGGCGACGTACAGCGAGCGGCCGTCGCCGGAAAACGCCAGGCCGAGAAAGGTGGACGGCAGGGGCACGGTCTGGAGCACGCGCCCCGACGTGCGCTCAACGACCTGAATG
>JBBQDE010000253.1:0-4956 GCA_038319425.1 Gemmatimonadales bacterium | reverse complement strand
GGCCGGTATGCCTTGGGCACGTCGTCGCCGCCCTTCTGGGCGTGCGCGCCCCCGGCCAAGCCAACCGTGCAGGCAATTGTGAGGAATGCGGTGCGGAAGCTCATCGAACCTCTCCAGCGGCGCGCGGACATTCGCGCGTCGACCATCTCATGAAGCAGGGGGGGTGCCACCGTTTTGCCAGCCCGACCCACGCATGTAAGCGCATGTGACGTAACTGTTTACTGCGCTGTGGCCCGGAAGCGTTGGGCTCATTGCGTTGAGCTTTGTCCCCCGCAGCGGACACCCAGTCCCCAATGTGAGATGTGGTACCCGGCAGCGAGCGAAGCGATGCGCCCGGTGCCGCGCCCGTTGAGCGAGCGCAGCGACGCGCTCAATCCCCGAAGCTGATCCCCGTCGCCCTGGCAGTCTGCACCACGTCGTGGGTGATGTCCACCCGCTTGGTCTCGCGCAGGCACTCGATGATCGGGACGGTCACGATGTGCGGCGTCTGCAGCGCCACCATATGGCCCCACTTCTCGTCGGCGATCGCTCGGACGGCGGCTGCTCCGAAGCGCGTGGCCAGTAGCCGGTCGTAGCCGGTGGGCTGGCCGCCGCGCTGAAGATGGCCGAGCACCAGTGAGCGAACTTCCTTGCCGGTGCGCTCCTGGATCTCGCGCCCGATCTGTTCCGCCACGCCTCCGACGCGCCGCGCCTCGCCGGGCATCGAGGCGCCCATCGTGTGCGTCGCTCCCCCTGTCGGATACGCCCCCTCGGCGACCACAACGATGGAGAAGTGTCGCCCATGCGCCGCGCGCGCCATGATCTTCTCGCACACTTTCGCGATGTCGTACGGGATCTCGGGAATGAGGATGACGTCGGCACTGCCCGCGACGCCCGAGTGCAGGGCAATGAAGCCGGCCTCGCGTCCCATCACCTCCATCACCATCACGCGATCGTGGCTCTCGGCGGTCGTGTGCAGCTTGTCGATCGCCTCGAGCGCGGTATTCACGGCGGTGTCGAACCCGAACGTCGTGACCGTACCGCTCACGTCGTTGTCGATCGTCTTCGGCACGCCGACGATCTTCATCCCCTTCTCGCAGAGCCGGTTGGCGATGTCGAGCGATCCGTCGCCGCCGATCGAGATCACCGCTTCGATGCCGAGCTTCCGCGCGTTCTCCATCAGCTCGTCCGACCGGTCGAACTCGATGTAGCTCCCGTCCGCCTGCTTGCGCGGGTAGTGGAACGGGTTGCCGCGATTGGTCGTGCGGAGAATGGTGCCGCCGAGATGCGCGATGCCGCGCACGGAGTCCTTCGTGAGCGGGATGACCTCGTCCTCGCCAAGCAGGCCCGCAAAGCCGCGCTTGATGCCGACGACGTCCCATCCGCGGTTGATGGCCGACAGGACCGCGGCACGAATGACCGCGTTCAGGCCCGGGGCGTCTCCGCCGCCGGTGGAGAGGGCAATGCGCATTCTGGAGGGGTGAAACGGGGTGCGAACAGGTGGCAATACGCGATGGGCCGACGCGTCAGGAAGGACGCGTTGGCCCAGGAGGCGTCACCTCGTGAAGGAGCTCAGCCGGACGCGCCCAACAGTCGCACGACTTCGCCCGGCTGCGCGTGCCGCTTGAGCTTCGATTTCTCGAACACCGGCACGCCGTCTCGCATCACCTCGAATCGGCCACCGGAGCTCGGTGTCAGCTCCACCTCCGCGCCGGGAAAGCGCTGCGTGATCTCGGCCGCCAAACTGGTGGCCCGCGATTCGTAGTTTCAAAGCGTGCAGTATTCGATCGAGATCTTCATAAGTCGTCACGGGTCATGTCGCGGAATATAGCGCTTGCCGATCCACGCATCGCCAGAGCGGGCGCTAGAGCCCGAGCTGCTTCCTCAGGATCTCGTTGAATCGCTCCTCCAGCCGGCCCGTCGAAGAACAGTGGACCGTGGTACTGAGGCCGTTGGGCGACGCGTTTCCATCCACACGGATCAACACTTCGGCATGCGTGGCATCCACCGCGCGCACCGCCGCGAGCAGGGTGAGCTGCACGCTGTACCGCTCGGCGTTCGGACCGTAGTTGCCCGTCCCGCACTCGAGCAGCAACGATAGGCGCTGGCCGGCGATGGGCCGTTGGACGGGGACCCGGAGCGCACCGAGCACCATCGCCGTCGTGTCCACGACACTGACGGGAACGGCGAGCGCGTCGAACACCGCCGGCAGCGCCGCGAACATCCGCGCGTCGGTCGTCGCCAACGTGTCCGGCGCCCGTGCGGGCGCTCCGGCGAACACGTTCGCGAACCGGCCACTCTTGATGTCGAGCGCTCCGCCGGACTCTCCGGCTCGTTGCGCCGTCGCGGGGTGCGCCGCGCCTGCGAGCGAGAGGAGAATCGCTGGAAGGACCAGCAGTCGACCGCGAACGGTGCAGCGCATGGGTAGCTCCGGGTGGAGAGACTGGTGACGCCTATCGATCGCTCGACCCGCCCGCCGCGGCGGTGACGGGTGCCGCGACGGGACCGCGCTCGTTCACATCGAGCGAGCTCCAGTTGGCCATGGCGTTGAGCACGAGCGCGAAGGCCCCCTGCGACTGCCAGCGCCACATGGGGCGCGTGCCGAACAGCACGACGTGGCCCTTGCCCAGCGGAGCGTCCACCACCGTGGCGCGGCCGGCCATCTCGTCGCCGCCATCGAGCAAGCCCGAGACGAGCAGCTCATCGGCCTTCGGCGTCCAGCGCACGATCGTGCGGGCACGCATCCGCTCGGATGCGTTGGTGATGGCGCTGTCCACGCCTACCGGCCGCTGCGCGACAGTGGGCGGCGCCTGCACCGCCATGAGCGGCGCCTGATTGAAGTAGAGGGGAAAGCTGGTGCGCTCGTAGCCATAGGCGATTGGGCTTTCGGGCTTCATGAGCTGCGCGCGGTACACGCCACCCCGCGCGAGCAGCTTCTGGCTCGGCGCCACGCTCACGGTCGGCACGAGACCGAAATCGATTGGCACGCGTGCGCTGTTCCCTTCCACCACGAGGAGTCCGCCGCGCTCGACGAAGTGCCGCAGGGCAGCCAGACCGGCGAGGCCCATCCCCTTTCGCGTGTCGTCCGTCTCGTCCCACTTGCCGAGGTTCGGGGTCAGCGCCGTTTTCTTCCAGGGGATCGCTGGTCCCACCATCGGACGCCCGTTGACGATGGTCGTCGCCGCGCCGCTCACATGCGGGAACACCACCACGTCGTAGCGGTCCAGCAGGCCTGGCTGCTCGAGCTTCTGGTCGGCCACGTAGGTGAATGGGATCCCCATCCGATCGAACGCGTAGCGCACCCACCCTTCGTTCTGCGTCTCGATCCACGAATGCACCAGCGCCACGCGCGGCGCCGACACGGCATGCCGACGCACGCTTGGAGCGCTCGCGACCGACGTTGCACCGAGGCCCAGTGTCGCTATCGCCTCGCGCGCCGTCGCGTCCGCGCCCTCGACGATGAAGGTGCCGCGCTCCCAGCTCTTTCCCTCGGCGGTGAACGCGGTATCCGCCACCGATACCCGCGCACGCGCCGTCTTCCACGGCAGCACGGCCGACCGCCAATCACCCAGGTGCGGCACGAGCAGCACGTCGCCCGCGCCGGCAAGCGCGCCGCGCACCATGGCGTCGCCCGTGAGCATCGTCATCGGCGGCGAGAGCACGGCCGGGTCGGCGATCTTCAGTGTCTGCACGTGGCGGAGCTCGTCGAGCGTCCACCCGGTGTCGTCGTACGGCGACGGGAGGTCGGGCTTGAAGCTCTGGATGGCGAGCAGCGTGCGCGCCGTCTGCGTGTAGGGCTGGTCCATCCGCACCACCCAGTCACCGGCGTGCATGATGACTGGTGCGTCCTTCGCCGTTGCACCCTTAAGGGTGGCGTCGGCCGACGCGACGTGAATTTCCGTTCCGTGCTGCCGGAACAGGTTCACGAGGTCGGCCGCCTCGGCCGCCCGCCGCTGGCCGCGTGGAATGACGAACGCATACGGCGCCGCACTCTTCCCCTTCGCGATCTGCCGTTCGCCCTTGGCGACGAAGTTGTCGAGGAAGGTGCCCGAGTTGTCGGCGACGTACTTGAGCGCCGTCAGGACGCCGGACTCCTGGTAGTTGATGTTGCTGCGAATGCACCACTTCACGCCGTTCACCGGCGGGCTCGGACGATCCCAGCGCCGCTCCGTCGTCGCCGCGGGGAAGTTGGTCGTGTGACAATCGGCGTTCATCGCCGTGTACGTCTCGTAGAAGCGCCCGATGGAGTTGTGCAGGTTGGCGATCGCGAGCATGTAGTTCGGCGCCCAGCCGTCGTAGAAGCCGTGCGTCCACACGCCGGGCAGCCCACGCTTGGTGAGCTCGTTGATCTCCTGGTACGCGAGCGTGTGCCACTCGTTGATCACGATCGGGTCGAACTCGTCGTTGTACGGTCCCGTGCCGGTGCTCGTGTGCAGGAACGCCACCGACTCGTGCAGGTCGTGCATCACGGTCGGGTGCCAGTGGAGAAAGCCGTCCATGACATGCTGCGTGAGCTTCTGCGACAGCACCATGCCGTCGCGGTTGTTGTCGTGCGCCGTGTACTTGCCCCAGTACGTGAGCGACACGCCGCTCGGTCCCAGGCCGAGCGACCGCGAGAGCTTGGCGGCGTCCACCTGCCGGTCGCGTCCATCGACCTCGGTCGCCGGCGTGATGAGGGTGATCACACCGTTGCGGATCGCCGACACGTAGTCGCTCTCCTCGACCGCCAGGCGGTACACCAGTTCCATCAGCATCTCGGGGCTTCCAGTCTCCGGGCTGTGAATGCTGCCCGTGAGCCAATAAATCGGCTTCGCGGCCTTCACCAGCCGCGCGCGCTCGGCCGGCGCGAGACCGCGCGGGTCGGCTAGGCGGGCCGTCATCGCGCGATAGTCGTCGAGCCGCGCGATCGTCGCCGAATCGGCGACGGCGGCGACGATCATCTCACGCCCCTCGTCGCTCATGCCGAGCGAGAACACC
>JBBQDE010000252.1:0-4957 GCA_038319425.1 Gemmatimonadales bacterium | reverse complement strand
ACGCGGCCGCGCTGCCGGTGCTGAGCCTCGGCAACCTCAGTGTTGGCGGGACGGGCAAGACGCCGTTGGCGGCGTGGGCGGCGCACCGCCTGAGCGCCGTCGGCGCGCGGCCCGCCGTGGTGCTGCGCGGCTACGGCGACGATGAGCCACTCGTGCACGCGAGGTTGAATCCTGGCGTCATCGTCGTGACTGAGGCGGACCGGGTGCGGGGCGTGAGTCGAGCGGCGGCCATGGGCGCCGACTGCGCGATCCTCGACGACGGCTTCCAGCATCGGCGGCTGCGCCGCACCGCGGACTGGGTGCTCGTGGCTGCGGAGCGCTGGCGCGACGGATTGCGCATCCTGCCGGCCGGACCGCTCCGGGAGCCGCTGGGCGCACTGCGTCGCGCGGATATCGTCGTGATCACACGGAAGAGCGCACCGCGCGACGTCGCCGACAGCGTGGCCGAGGAGCTCACGCGATCGCTGCGCGCGGGGGCGTCGGTGGCGATCTGCCATCTCGCTCCCTTCGCGGTGGTGGACGCGGTAACGGCGGATCGCGAGCCCGTGACGTGGCTGGACGGCCGTAGGGTCACCGCGGTGGCGGCCGTCGGTGCGCCGGCTTCCTTCTTCGCGCAGCTCACTGCGCTGGGCGCCTCGCTGGACCCGATGGCCTACCCCGATCACCATTCATTCGACGCGACCGACGTCGCCCGAATTGTGCGGTCCGGCGAGCGCGGCGACGGCGTGATCTGCACCCTCAAGGATGCCGTCAAGCTCGCTCCCCTCTGGCCTCGCGCGGGGCCGACCTTGTGGTATGTTTCGCAGCGTGCCGTGATCGAGCGCGGAGGTGCGGCGCTCGACGCCTCACTCGAGAGCATTCTTGCGGCTCGCGCCGCCGCTCCTCCAACCGCCGGCCCCGCCGGCCCGAGTTCTCCAGTACATGGCCACCGACCTTCGATTGCCGACCGATAGAATCGTCATGCCGGACAAGGACCGCTTCCTGAACGAGGAGAACCCGTTCGAGGCGATGATGTCCCGCTTCGACCGTGCCGCGCAGCTCCTCGATCTCGAGCCCGGCCTCTACAAGGTGCTCCGCCACCCCGAGAAGCAGATCATCGTGTCGGTACCGGTGATGATGGACAATGGCGAGGTGGAGGTCTACACCGGCTATCGCGTCCTCTACAATACCTCGCGCGGGCCGGCCAAGGGCGGCATCCGCTTCGACATGCAGGTCAATCTGGACGAGGTGCAGGCGCTCGCCGCGTGGATGACGTGGAAGTGCGCCGTCGTCAACCTGCCGTTCGGCGGCGCGAAGGGTGGCGTGATCTGCGATCCGCTCAAGATGAGCGTGGGGGAGCTCGAGCGCCTCACGCGCCGCTACACGGCGTCGATAATCCACACGCTCGGCCCCGACTCCGACGTGCCCGCGCCCGACGTCAACACGAACGAGCGCGTGATGGCGTGGATCATGGACACGTATTCCATGCACGTCGGCCATACGACAACTGCCGTCGTCACCGGCAAGCCCGTCGTGATGGGCGGATCACTTGGCCGTCGCGAAGCTACCGGACGCGGCTGCATGATGGTCACCAAGGAAGCGCTCAAGCACTTGGGCATGAAGGTGAAGGGCACGACGATCGCCGTGCAGGGATTCGGCAACGTTGGCTCCGTTGCCGCCGACCTGCTCGCCAAGGAAGGCTGCATCATTCGCGGCATCAGCGACCGGACGGGCGCCTACTGGAACGCGAAGGGCATCGACATTCCCGCCGCGCTCAAGTACGTCAAGGAGCACAAGACCCTCGAGGGCTTCACCGGCGGCGCGTCGATCACGAACGAAGAGCTGCTCACCGGCGCGGTGGACGTGCTGCTCCCGGCGGCGCTCGAGAACGTCATCACGAGCAAGAACGCCGCGAAAATCCAGGCGAAGGTCATCTGCGAGGGCGCCAACGGCCCCACGACCGCGGGAGCCGATTCGATCCTCGCCGAGAAGCAGATCTTCGTCATCCCGGACATCCTCGCCAACGCCGGCGGCGTCACGGTCTCCTACTTCGAGTGGGTGCAGGACCGCGGCGGCTATTTCTGGTCGGAAGAATCAGTGAACGACCGGCTCACCGACATCATGACGCGAAGCTTCGGCGACGTGCTCAAGCTCTCCGTGCAGCACAAGGTGGACATGCGCACCGCGGCGTACATGCTGGCGATCAGCCGCGTGGCCACGGTCCATCGGCTGCGCGGCATCTACGCCTAGCCTCGCATGCGCCTCGTGGTCGCCGTCGTGGGGAAGCCGCGCGACCGGCACCTCGCGGCGGCGATTGACGAGTACGAGACCCGGGCGGCGCGGTACTGGCCGCTCGAGGTGCTCGAGGTCCGCGAAGCGGGCGGGCGGGGGGCCTTGCCCGCCGACGTGCGAGTGCGCGAAGGCGCCCGCCTGCTCGAGCGGATTCCCACTGGGGCGCTCGTCCTCGCGTGCGACGAACGCGGCGACCGACTCACGTCACCGCAGTTCGCGGCGCTGCTGTCGGCCGCGCGCGATCGCGCGCAGGACGTCGCGTTCGTGATGGGCGGCGCGTTCGGGCTCACCGACGAAGTGCGTGCCCACGCGTCGCGCGCCATCCAGCTCGCACCGTGGACGCTGCCACACGAGCTCGCGCGGCTGGTCCTCGCTGAACAGCTCTACCGCGCCGGCACGATCGGTCGCGGCGAGCCCTATCACAAGGCATGATCATCCCCGCCGCCTCGCCCGCGCACGATGCCTGACGACTGGTTCGAGGACTGGTTCGGTGAGGAATATCTCGCCCTCTACGAGCATCGCGACCACCACGAGGCGCGCGAAGTCGTGGCGCTGATGGCCGAGCGAATGGGTGAGGCGGATGCGCCGGTGCTGGATCTGGCATGCGGGGCAGGCCGCCACCAGCGCACGCTCTGCGATCGCGGGTGGTGGACTGTCGGGCTCGACCTCTCGCCGTCGCTCCTGCGCGCCGCCCGCGCCGAGGATGCCACGGCGCCGCTCGTTCGCGCCGATATGCGCCTCCTCCCCTTTGCGGACGCGAGCTTCGCGCTCGTCGTGAACCTCTTCACGAGCTTCGGCTACTTCCGAGACGACGCCCAGCACCTCCGCGTACTCGCGGACGTGGCGCGGGTCATCCGGCCGGGCGGGTGGTTCGTCCTCGATTATCTTCACGCGGAGCAGGTAAGGCAGTCGCTCGTGACGCGCGATGAGCGCACCGTGGGCACCGTGACGGTCGAGCAGGAGCGAGAGATCTCCGCCGACGGCCGCTTCGTGCGAAAGATGATCACCATCGGCGACCTGGGACGGACTTTCGTGGAGCGTGTGCGGTTGTTCGAGCCGTCGGAGCTCGAGGCGTTGTGTACCGATGCGGGCTTCGTGGTGGACGCCATGCTCGGCGACTATGACGGCTCGCCACTCCGGACCGGCGCACCGCGCGTCATTCTCTTTGCGCGGCGGCCATGACCGACGTCCGGATCATCACCGACGTCCTCGGCGGCTCCCGGTTGTCGCAGCGTCTTCAGCGCGGCGACGTCCCGGCCGGCTGGCTCGCGCCGAGGCCGGCGTCCGCCGAGCAGTGGCGCGTGCAAGCGCGCGCGCGCGCGGCGGAAGGCGGATGGTCCGCGCGGTGGGATGCGTTGATGCCGGCGATGATGCCGACCGGCGACGCAGCGACGAGGCTCGATCGCGTTCGCCGGGAGGGCGGCGTGGTCGTGACGACCGGACAGCAGCCCGGACTGTTCGGCGGGCCCATCTACACGTGGAGCAAGGCGATAAGCGCGCTCGCCCTGGCCGATGAGATCGAGGCGCGCACGGGAGTGCCGACGGCGGCAGTGTACTGGGCCGCCACCGACGACGCCGATTTCACCGAAGCCGCGTCGACGGCCGTGGCGCGTGTCGGTGGGCTGGACGTGCTGCGCGCCACACTCGCCCCCCCGCCCGGCACGCCGATGTCGCTCGCGCCGCTCGGCGAGCTTGGCGACGCACGTCGGCGGCTGATGGATGCCAGCGGCAGCGCCGCGGATCCGCGTCCCCTGCGTGCGATCGAGGAGGCTTACGGTGCCCCGGATCGCACACATGGCGACGCGTTCGTGGGACTGCTGCGCGCGCTGCTCGCGCCCCTCGGCATGCCGGTGCTCGATGCGTCGCATCCGGCCGTCGGCGTGGCGGCCGAGCCGACGCTCCGCGCGGCGCTGTCCCGCGCACGTGAGATCGAGTCCGCGCTTCTGGCGCGTGCGCGCGAGATCCGCGATGCCGGCTTCGAGCCGCAGGTGGACGACGTGCCGGGCCTCGCCCTCGCGTTCGTGCGCGAAGGTACGATCAAACGCCGCCTCTCGATTGCCGAGGTGGGGCGCGTCAACGGATTGCTCACGCCGAACGTGCTGCTGCGTCCCATCGTGGAGCGCGCGATCCTGCCGACGGTGGCGTACGTGGCCGGCCCGGGCGAGCTCGCGTACTTCGCGCAGGTCGGGGCCGTGGCGGCGGCACTGGGCACGCCGGCGCCCCTGGCCGTGCCGCGGTGGTCGTGCACGCTGATCGAGCCGCAGATCGAGGCGGTGCTCCAGCGTCTGGGTGTTGCGCCATCGGACCTCGACCCGCCGGACGCGCTCGAAGGCACGCTTGCCCGCGCCGCCATGCACGAGGACACCGCGCGTGCGCTTTCCGATCTGCGGGAAGCCATCGCCCTCATACCCGATGCGCTGGGCGACGATGGGGAGGAGCTCGGCGTTGGTCGGGCCGTGATCGGCGCGACGCAGTCGCTTCAGCACCGCGTCGATCGGCTTGAGCGCCGCCTCGTCGCCGCGCTCAAACGGCGCGAGACGTCGCGGATGCGGGACGCGGCCACCTTGCGTGCTTCACTTCGGCCGCGTGGTGCGCGGCAGGAGCGGACGTTGAACGCGATACCGATGCTCGCGCGTCATGGTGGCGAGCTGTTGATCGAGATGCGCCAGGCCGCCGGCCCGCACGC
>JBBQDE010000251.1:0-4959 GCA_038319425.1 Gemmatimonadales bacterium | reverse complement strand
GACGATGCGCGCGCCACGCTCGAGCAGCAGCTCCAGCGTGGGGATCGCGGCGCGAATCCGCGTGTCGTCGGTGACGTGACCCTGCTCGTCGAGGGGAACGTTGAAATCCACGCGCACGAGCGCGCGCTTGCCCCGGAGCTGCGCCGCGGAGAGATCGCGGACGGTGAGCTTGGCCATCCGTTAGAGCTTGTCCCCGACGTACTTGAGCAGGTCCACGCAGCGCGACGCGTAGCCCCACTCGTTGTCGTACCACCCGGAGACCTTCACGAGCAGCCCGTCCACCACGTTGGTGCACTTGCTGTCGAGGATGCAGGAGTGCGGATTGCCGATGTAGTCGGACGACACGAGCTCCAGGTCGGTGTACTTGAGGATTCCCTTCAGCTCTCCGTCGGCGGCCTTCTTGAAGGCGGCATTCACCTGGTCGATCGTGACGGGCTTGTCGACGACGACGGCGAGATCGGTGAACGAGACGTCGGGCGTCGGCACGCGGACGGACATGCCGTCGATCTTTCCCTTGAGCTCGGGGATGACGAGCGACGTCGCCTTCGCCGCGCCGGTCGTCGTCGGGATCATCGAGATCGCCGCCGCCCGCGCCCGGCGCAGGTCCTTGTGCGGCAGGTCGAGGATGCTCTGGTCGTTGGTGTAGCTGTGGATCGTGACCATGGAGCCGCGCACGAAGCCGAAGTTGTCGCGCACCACCTTCACCATCGGCACGAGGCAGTTCGTGGTGCACGACGCGTTCGAGATGATGGTGTGCGCCTTGGGGTCGTACTTCGTGTGGTTGACGCCCATCACGATGGTGATGTCCTCGCCCTTCGCCGGCGCGGAGATGATCACCTTCTTCGCGCCGCCGGCGATGTGGAGCTTCGCCTTGTCGGCTTCGGTGAAGCGGCCCGTGCTCTCGAGCACGATGTCGACCTTGAGGTCCTTCCACGGCAGCCTGGCCGGGTCCTTCTCAGCGAGGATCTTGATTTCCTGGCCATCCACCGTGATGGACGAGCTGCCCGCTTTCACCTCGCCCTCGTACTCCCGATGGACCGAGTCGTACTTGAACAGGTGCGCGAGCGTCTTCGTGTCCGTGAGGTCGTTCACGGCGACGAACTCGATGTCCTTCATGCCCGACTGCCTGGCGGCGCGCAGAACCTGCCGCCCGATGCGGCCGAAGCCGTTGATGCCGACGCGAATTGCCATTCTGTCTCCTTGAGGTCACCACCGGTCGCCGAGGGCAGGCGCCCGTCCGAAGGTCACATAACTGAGAATGCGTGCACCGCCCGCGTGGAGAGAGGCGGCGCACGCGTTGAGGGTCGCGCACGTGGTCACGACGTCGTCCACCAGGACGAGATGCAGACCGCGCAGCGTAGCGCGATCCGCCCGTGCACGGAACGCGCCCGAAACGTTGCGATGACGCTCCCCCGGTGTCAACCGCGTTTGCGAGCTGGTTGCGCGACTGCGCTCGAGCAGGTCCTCGCGCACGGGCAGGCACCACAGCGGCGCGAGCGCATGCGCGAGCGCGGCGCTCTGGTTGTATCCCCGCTCGCGCAGCCGTGACGGAGCGAGCGGGACGGGAACGAGTGCCGCGCGCTCGCGTTCGACGTCGGGTGGAAAGCGGAGCTGCGCCATGCGCCGCGCCATGGCGGGAGCGACGGCCGGCCACCCCTGGTACTTGAGCGCGTGCACGATGGAGGCGGCCGCGCCACCGGGCATCGCGTACGCCGAGCGGACAGCGCGGACGAATGGTGGCAGCGACGCGCACCAGGCGCAGGCCGCGGCGCGCCGGCGCACATCGGTGGGATGCCCGCACCGGCGGCACCGCGGTTCCGGCAGCGGATCGGCGCGCAGCCAGCACAGGCCGCACACCAGCCCCGCCTCTTCGGCCCGCAGCCCGTGCGAGCAAACGACGCAGGCGCGCGGCAGCAGCAGGTCGAGCAGGGCCCCGCCCGCGCGCCGCAGCGCGGGCGCGACCGGGCTCAGGACACCGCCCGCCACATCGCGTCGCGGTCCGGATCCACACCGAACCATCGGCGGAAGGCGAGCGCCCCCTGCTCCACCAGCATGCCCAGCCCGTCGGCCGACCGGTGGCCAGCGAGTCGCGCCGCCGTCACCCACGCCGTCTCGTTCGTGCGGTAGACGAAGTCGAACACCGCCGCGCCGGAAGGCAGGAGCTCGAGTGGAACGGGGAGCGCCGAGTCGCGCAGGCCCACCGGCGTAGTGTTGATCACGAGGGTGGCGCCCGTGAGCATCGCCTCGAGGGACGTCGCCACGGTCGCGACGGTGGGAAAGCGCGCGGCAAGCCGTTCGGCACGATGCATGTGGCGATTGTAAACCGCTACGCGCGCATCGCCCCATCCTTCCGCCGCGGCCAGGACCGCAGCCGCGCCGCCCCCAGCGCCGAGGAGCGCGACGTGTGCTCCGCGGATCTCCTCGCCGAGCAGGGCGCGCACCGTTGCGTCCAGCCCGCCCACGTCGGTGTTGTCGCCGATGAGCAGGCCGTCCTCGTGCCAGAAGGTGTTGACGGCCCCCACGCGCCGGGCGAGCGGCGAGAGCTGCGCGCAGCGGGCGGCGACGGCTTCCTTGTGCGGGATCGTGACGTTGCCGGCCGCGCGTTCGCCCGCGAGCAGAACGAGGGCGGCGTCCAGCGACTCCGGCGGCACATCGCGCACCTCGTACGTGAGGTCGATCCCGGCCGACACGAGCGCGGCGTTCTGGATGCGAGGCGAGATGGAATGCGCGACCGGGTGTCCCAGGAGGACGAGACGGGCCGGAGGATCGATCACGCCGTGACGGGCGTGCGACTCACGACGCGTCGGGAACGCGGCCCGCCGCGAGTCGGTCGAACACGCGCCGGATCTCCGCTTCCAGCTCGTCCGCGGTCGCGCGATAGACGTCGAGCTCCGCGCCCACCGGGTCGCTGATGGCGTGGCCCGCGCCGCCGTGACTCGGATACGTCGTGAGCAGATACGCCTTGTCACCCGCCCCCAGCGCCTCGACGCGCTCCAGGTGGTGGGGACCCATCGTGAAGATGAGGTCACTCGAGTCCACCAGTGCGCGCGTGAGCTGCTGCGACCGATGGCTGCCGAGGTCGAGCCGCCGCTCCAGCCCCACGAGCAGCGCACCGTCGGAAGCGGCCGCACCGTCCCACGCACTCGTGCCGGCGCTCGCGGCCTCGATCTCGGGGAGCCCGCGTTCGATCGCCACCTTGCGCGCGATCGCCTCGGCGAGCGGGCTGCGGCAGGTGTTGCCCGTGCAGACGAAGAGGAGCTTCATGGGCGTCAGGCGTCTCCGATGAGCCGAGGGGCGATCTCGCGCAACCGCGCCGCCGGCACGGCCCCTGGGCGAATCACGCGCGGCGCGCGAAGCGTGCAGTCCACCACCGTGGACGGTGGCGAGGGTTGCAGCGTTCCGCCGTCGAGCAGTCGGAGCGATCCGCTCGCGAGCGCGTCGCCCCACTGCATTCGAATCTCACCCGCCGACGTGGCGGGGGGAACCCCTGGGCGGTTGGCGCTCGTCGAGGTGATCGCGTCGCCGTGCGCCCGGATCAGGCGCTGCAGCGCCGCGTGCGAAGTCCACCGTACGGCGACGCCGCCTTCCGGCCCGCGCAGCGCTTCGGGCACGCGCTTCTCGCCGCCCGGCAGCACGAGCGTGAGTGGCCCCGGCCAGAAGCGCGCGGCCAGGTTGGTCGCGAAGCTGGGCAGCCGCAGGTCCAGCTTCTCGAGCATGTCGCTGCCGGCGATCAGCAGGAGAAAGGGTTTCCCCTTGGGGCGTCCCTTGAGCTGGATGAGCGCGTCCACCGAATCGCGATCGATCGCGCCGCCGAAGCCGTACACCGTCTCCGTGGGGTATGCGAGCACCCGCCGCCGCTCCATCTGCTCGATGGCGCGCCGGATCGCCGAGGTGATCTCCTCCGGCGACCAGAACGGGATGGAGAGTGACGTGTCCCCTCTCATTCGTCGCTCGCGACCAATGCATCCACCCGCGCGAAGTCGCCCGGCTCCGTCACCTTGATCGCGCGCTCGCTGCCGCGTACCACGTGCACCGGAATGCCGAGCCGCTCGAGCAGCGCGGCGTCGTCGGTGGCGCTCACCCGTTCGGTCCTGGCGCGGCGGTGCGCGTTCACGATCACCTGACGCGGGAATCCCTGCGGCGTCTGGGCACGCCAGAGTGTCTCGCGCGACACGGTCGCCACGATGCGCCCGTCGGCATCGACATCCTTGAGCGTGTCCACCACCGGGAGCGCCGCCACGACGCTGCGCCCCTCGCGCACGGCCGTGACGACGCGATCGATCGTCGCGGCGCCCACCAGGGGCCGCGCGGCGTCGTGAATGAGGACGATCGCCGCCTCGTCGGGAAGATCGTCGAGCCCGTTCGCCACGCTCTCGCTGCGGTTGCGACCGCCCACCGAGACGAGCAGGCGATCCACGTCGCACTGGAAGAGCCACGGCGGAGGATCGCCCGCGTAGCGCTGCGGCAGCACGACTACCACCATGCCCACGTCGGGCCGTGCCATGAACGCCTGCACGCTGTGCAGGAGCATCGGCTTGCCGGCGACCCAGCGAAACTGCTTCAGCTCGTCGCCGCCGACGCGCGTGCCGCTGCCCCCCGCGACGATCACCACGCCGACGTCGCGGGTGGGAGCGACGCCAGACGCTTCGCGCGCGGCGTCCACGGACTCGTGCGCGCTCATTGAAATACCCGCTCGAACAGGTCCGCGATCGTGCGAACGCCAACCGCGCGCAGCCCCTTCGGCACGCGGCTCGGCACGGCCCGCTCGGCGAGGTACGCGGTCGTCATGCCCATGTTCGCCCCTTCGGCCAGCCGTCGCTCCGCCTGCGACACCGGGCGAATCTCGCCGCCGAGCCCCACTTCGCCGACGAACACGGCGTCATGCGGCAAGGCGCGATCGTAGACGCTCGACGCCAGTGCGGCCGCGACCGCCAGGTCGCCCGCCGGCTCCTGCAGGCG
>JBBQDE010000250.1:0-4960 GCA_038319425.1 Gemmatimonadales bacterium | reverse complement strand
AGAGCCTGATCGCTCATCCGGCCACGATGACGCACGCCTCGATGGATCCCGAGGCACGACGCGTCGCGGGCATCACGGAGGGATTGCTGCGACTGTCGGTCGGCATCGAGAGCGCCGACGATCTGGTGGCGGATCTGACGGCGGCGCTGGATGTCCTCAGCTCGACGCAGGAACGGGCCGATGCGCCTCGCGACCTGCTGCCGAGCGTGGAGCTCTCAGCTCGGCAGCGCTTCCCAGCGTGAGAAGCAGCGAAACCCGAACTCCCTCGCCGCCCTCGCCTGGTCCCAGAATCCGAAACAGTCGCGCCAGCCTTCCTGTTGCGCGCGCCACGCGCAGCACCAGGTGAAGGCGAAGCGGTGCTCCGTATCGGCCGCGAACACGCTGAGCTCACCGGAAAAATCGGAGCAGCCCGATCGGCCGCGTACGTGAACGCGCTCGATCGCCAGGTCGGGCTGGTCGTGCAGCAGCTGGGTGAGGACCCGCTCGACCTTGACGCGAGGCGCGTGGCCTTCGAGCTCGAAGCGCGACGACGTCCCGCCTGCCACGAACGTCAGCACCTCGGACTTGAAGTCGGGGTGCACTACGGCAGCGGAGAGCAAGGGCATCAGATCGGGCATCGGCACCTGGCCAAGGGTGGTGGGCAGTCCTGCAATATGGCTTCATTTGTTTAGAAATCCAAGGGCGCGGTGTTGGGTCCGTGCGTGGGGCTTCTCCCGGGGTGCCTGTCAGCCTAACCTCAGTGCTTCCCGACGGACGGTTTTACAGCGGACTCGGCCATGCATCGCCTGCATCCCACCAAGAGCGTGCTCGATATCGCGCGTCGGCTCGAGGCGGCGGGCTTCGAAGCGTGGTGCGTGGGCGGCGCGATTCGGGATGCGCTCCTGGGCGGCCATCCACTGGACTGGGATCTGGCCACCACGGCCACCCCGGACCGAGTCATCGCGCTGTTCGGCCGACGTCGCACGATCCCGGTCGGCATCGACTTCGGCACGGTGAGCGTGCTAGACGACGCCGGGATCGCCCACGAGATCACGACCTTTCGCCGCGACGTGAAGACGGACGGCCGTCATGCCGAGGTGGAGTTCGGCGCGAGCCTGGACGACGACCTCGCGCGCCGTGATTTCACCATCAACGCCATCGCGTATCGTCCGCACACCGCCGAGCTGCGCGATCCGTTCGGCGGCCAGGCAGACATCGCGGCGGGCATCGTGAGGGCGGTTGGCGACGCAGAGCAACGCATGCGAGAGGATCGCCTGCGCGCGCTGCGGGCCATCCGGTTTGCATCGCGCTTCGGCTTCGCCATCGAGTCAGCGACGCGCGCCGCAATCGATCGGTCGGCGCCTTTCCTGACCCGACTGTCGGCGGAGCGCGTGCAGCAGGAGCTCGTCAAGACGATGGAGCAGGTCGTTCGGCCGGCCGGCGCGCTGCGACTCTGGCGCGATTCGGGGGCGCTGGCGGTGCTCATTCCGTCGCTGGCGACCCTCGGCGACCTCGCGCTCGACACGCTCGATCATCTGCCGCGCGCGACGGCGACGCGGCCAGCCTCGCAAAGAACGTCGAACCGGCTGGCCGCCCTCTTTCTCGACGTACCGCTCCCGGAATCGGAGCGAGCGTTGACGGAGCTTCGCGTATCGAAGCACCAGGCCGGCTGGGTGGTGGCACTCGCGGCCGGCTGGCAGCGAATCGGCGGCGACATACGCGCCGCCTTGTCGGCGGGAGCGCCAACGGACGAGCAGGTCCGCCGATGGCTCGCCGCGCTCGGCCGGCTGCATGCCGGCGCGGTGCTGCGCGTCGCCTCGGCGCGGTGGGACGCCGAGCGCCTCGCGGGTGGGTCGCCGCCGAGTGCAGAATCCGTTCGGCGCCTGCACCGGCGAATGCGACGCAGTCAGTACCGCGATCCGATTCAGGTCGCTGATCTCGCCATCGGCGGAGACGAGCTCCGTCAGCTGGGCATCCCTGCCGGGCCGATCTTTGCTAAGATTCTCCAGGCCCTGCTCGAACGCGTGCTGGAAGATCCGGCACGGAACACGCGCGAGGCGCTGCTCGCCGAGGTGCCGCGAATCGTCGCGGCCGCTGGCGATGCAGGGACGGTGGCTCACCCTTCGACCGAGCAGTAGACCGCATGCTATTTCGTGGCAAGCAGCCCGAGTCGTCGATCTGGCGGCGATTTCGCGCCAGCAACGACGGCTTCACGTTCACCGAGGAGAACGGTGTTTACTCGGCGCGCGTCGTGGCGAACGCCGAGCGCGTCGTCGACCTGTTCTGGACGCTCTCGGAGCTGCTCAGCCCGGCCGTGGACGTGCACGTGGACGACCTGCGCAGCGGCCGAAGCTGGAAGGGGGAGGCGCTCGCGCTGCCCGACGTCCGCGACGCCATCGCGCGCATCCGGCTGCTGCTCGCACGATACGGCGGCACGGAGATGAGCGTGTTCAATTCCGAGGATCAACTCTCGCTCAATCCGCATCTCGAGCTCTTCGTCTACTCGAAGTCCGACAAGTGGCTCTACCTCCTGGAGGGGCGAGGGCTGGAAGAGCGCACGCAGCTGCAGCCGAAAAGCTGGAGGATCCAGCGCCAGTCGTTTCCGGCCGCGCCGGATCTCGTTGGCGCGGTGGCGGCCGCCGCGGAGCGGCTCGGACTGCAGCGGGTGTGAGCCGAGCGTTCCGCTCGCGCCGCGCCCGTCCCGCCTGATGACCACCGATCGAATCGTCTACGCCCTCGCGGCGGCGAGCGCCAATCTCATCGGCGCGTTGGCCGTCACCTCGCGCGCGCGGTGGAGCGTGCGAGCGCTGGACGGCATGCTCGCCTTCGCGGCGGGATTCATGATCGCGGTGGGGCTGCTCGACCTGCTGCCACAGGCGCTGTTGCGCGGCGGGGAGACAGCCGCGGTGGTGGCACTCGGCGGCTACCTCGCGGTGCACATCACGCAGCACGTGATCGGGACGCACTTCCACTTCGGCGAAGAGACGCATCACGTGTCGGAGGCCGTCTCCGTGGCCGCGCTCGTCGGGCTGCTGCTTCACACCTTCGTCGACGGCGTGGCCGTGGCGAGTGGTCTCGACGTGGGCGGCACGGTGGGTGCGCTGGTGTTCATCGCGGTGATCCTTCACAAGGTGCCGGAGGGGCTCGCGATCTCGAGCCTGTTTCTCGCGGCGGGACAGGGCCGGCGTCGTGCACTGCTCGCGGCCGCCGCGCTCGGTGCGGCGACGATTGCGGGCGTGGTGTTCACCGATCACGTGGCGGCGCTGCGGGAGCATGGGCTCGCGCTGGCCGCCGGCGTCACGCTGTACGTCGGCATGTCCAATCTCGTGCCCGAGTTCCGGGCGCGCGGCGGCTGGCATCTGCCACTCGCCTTCCTGGCCGGAACGGGGACGTATTTCCTGGCTCGCACACTCGCCGGCGCCTGACGATGGCAGACCGGCGTCCTGGTCGTCCCCGTTCGAGCGGCCCGTCATTGTTCGCCGCGTCCGCGCCGCCTCAACCGCTCGCGGCGCGCATGCGACCGAGGTCGCTCGAGGAATACGCGGGACAGGAGCATCTGCTTGCGCCCGGCATGCCGTTGCGCGAGAGCATCGAGAAGGGGACGGTGTCGTCGATGGTGTTCTGGGGTCCGCCCGGCACGGGAAAGACCACCCTCGCGCGGCTGATCGCGCGGTACACCGATCGCGAGTTCGTGCCTTTCTCGGCCGTGAGCGAAGGCGTGCCGCGCGTGCGCGAGATCGTGCGCGACGCCGAGGACCGGCTGGAGACGGGGCGAGGGACGATCCTCTTCGCGGACGAGATCCACCGATTCAACAAGGCGCAGCAGGACGCCTTTCTCCCGGACGTCGAGGCGGGCACGATCACGCTGATCGGCGCGACGACGGAGAATCCCAGCTTCGAGATCAACGGTGCGCTGCTCTCGCGAGTCCGCGTCTTCGTGTTGCGCCCACTCACGCCGGCGAACATCACGGGCGTCATCCAGCGCGCGCTCGGCGACGCGGAGCGCGGCGTGGGCGCGCTCAGGCTCACGGTGGACGACGACGCCGTGGCGTTGATGTCGGCCGAAGCGGACGGCGACGCGCGGCGCGCGCTCACGGTGCTGGAGGCCGCGGCGGATCACGTCGGCGCCGGTGGGCGGATCACCGCACAGGCGGCGCGCGAGGCGGCCCAGCTGCGCTTCTCGCATTACGACAAGGGCGGCGAGGAGACGTACAACATCCTCAGCGCGTTCCACAAGTCGCTGCGCGGCAGCGATCCGCAGGCGGCGCTCTACTGGATGGCCCGCATGCTCGAAGGCGGACAGGATCCGATGGTGATCTTTCGGCGCGCCATCGCCATGGCGGCGGAGGACATCGGACTGGCGGATCCGGAAGCGCTCAAGCTCGCCGTCGCTGCACGTGATGCGTATCACATGCTCGGCGCCCCGGAGGGCTACCTTCCGATGTCGCAGATGGTGATCTACCTCGCGACTGCCCCGAAATCGAACAGCAGCTACCGTGCGCTCAGTGCCGCGCTCGAGGCGGCGCGTGCGCACCCGGCGGCGCAGGTGCCGCTGCACATCCGGAACGCGCCGACGAAGCTGATGAAGGAACTGGGGTATCACGAGGGGTATCAATACGCGCATTCGGTTCCGGAGGCATACATCCCGCAGGAGTACCTCCCGGAAGCGCTGGCCGGTGCGTCCTTCTACGAGCCGGGTCCGTTCGGCTTCGAGAAGGAGATCGCGAAGCGGCTGGCGTGGTGGGACGAGCTCCGCGCTCGCGCGCGGGACGCCGGTACGCCGGGCGGGCAACCATCCATGGAGGAGTGAACGATGCGTCGAGTGATGTTGAGTGCGGCCGCGGCCGCGATCGCGATCACGGCGGGATGCAGCACGCTGGGCAAGGCGGCGTTCCAGCAGCCGGTCGTGAACCTGAAGGACGTGGCGGTGCAGGGCGTGGGGCTCACCGGCGGGCAGCTCGCCGTCAAACTGAACGTGTTC
>JBBQDE010000249.1:0-4973 GCA_038319425.1 Gemmatimonadales bacterium | reverse complement strand
CGAAGAAAGCGCGCGCGATCTCCGCCGTCGTGAGACCGCCCACGGCGCGCAGGGTGAGCGCGATGGCGCTGGCGGAGGTGAGCGCGGGATGGCAGCACATGAAGAGGAGCACGAGCGTGTCGTCCTCGTCCACGCCGATCTTCACGTCGGGTGGCGGCACGAACGCCCATTCGGCCCAGACCTCGCTCGCCACCTCGTCTTCCCGGCGACGCCGCGCCATTTCGCTGCGGACCTGATCGGTCATCCGCCTCACCGCGACGTGATAGAGCCAGCCGCGCGGGTTGGCCGGGATCCCCTCCTCGGGCCATTGTGCGGCGGCCGCGATCAGGGCCTCCTGCACCGCATCTTCCGCCGCGGCGAAATCGCCGTGCCGTCGCGCGATTACGCCGAGCACCAGCGGCGCGAGGTCGCGCAGCTGGCGCTCGATGGAATGGGCATTCGGTGGCGACCCCGTGGTCACCCCTTCGTGGGCGGAGCGCTCATCACCTGCCGGACTTCGATCGGGATGAACAGCGGCTTGCCTCCGGGACCTGGCGCCAAGGAGACCTTGCCGGCGATCTCGTACGCGCGCTCGGGCCGGTCCACATCAACGATCCAGAAACCGGCGAGGAACTCCTTCGCCTCCGGGAACACGCCGTCCGTCACGGGCGGTGCGCCACTCTTGCCGGCGCGCACCAGTTTGGCTGCACCCGGCGGCGCCAGCCCTTCGGCCGCCACGAGCTCGCCAGCGGTCTTCAGCTCCCTGTTCAGCGAGTGCATGAAGCCGATGTGGGCATTCAGCTCCTCCGGCTTCCACGCGTTCACCGCGTACTCGCCCGATCCGCGGGGGGCGTTCATCATCAGCATGAATTTCATGGTCGTCTCCTCGTGTGGTTGGGCGTCGCTGTTGGCGCTCATGGAGTAGTCGGAGACGACGGCCGCATCTCGACGTACATGGGACTGGTTTACCTGTGTACTGCGCTGCGCAGTTACTTGAAGATGATCCACAGCACCCCAATGATTACCGCCAGGAGCACCGACATGATGATGTTCACCCGCCGCTTCGTGGGATCGTCGTCCGCCACCGACGACACCGCCGCCGTCTTGTAGGTGAGATCCCGCGTGCGCTCGACTGATGGCGGCGCGGTGGCGTAGCTCACGCCGACGAGGATCACCGTGGAGAGCACGAACAGCAGCGCCGCGAAGTGGAGGAAGTTGATGCTGGCGAACCAGAGCGGCAGCGATCCGGGTGCGAGCCCCGCCTTCCCGAGCTCCAGCCCGAGCCGCGTGGCGCCGAGCACCAGTCCGGTGAGGAGCGCCGCCATCGCACCGTTGCCGTTCACTCGCGTGCTCAGCACGCCCAACAGGAAGCACGCGGCGATGGGCGGGGCGATGTAGGCCTGGACGCTCTGCAGATAGATGTAGAGCTGCGGCGAGACGTACTTCATCATCGGGATCCAGGCGAACCCGAGCCCGACGAGGATGATCGTCGAGCCGCGACCGAACGTCACGAGCTCCGCCTCCGTCGCCTGCGGCTTGAGCTTGCGATAGACGTCCCACGTGAGGAGCGTGGAGCACGAGTTGAACGCGGACGCGAGTGAGCTCATGAGCGCCGCGAGCATGCCGGCGAGCACGAGCCCCTTGAAGCCGGCGGGCAGCAGCCGCGTGACGAGCGCCGGATACGCCGAATCGCCCGCGCCGCTGCGCACGTCGGTGTACAGCGCCGCCGCCACCATGCCGGGCAGGACGAAGATGAACACCGGCAGCACCTTCAGGTAGCCGGCGAGAATTGTCCCGCGCCGCGCTTCGGTCACGTTCCTGGCCGCGAGCACGCGTTGCACGATGTGCTGGTCCGTGCACCAGTACCAGACGCCGAGAATCGGCGCACCGAAGACGACGCCGGTCCAGGGGAAGTCGGGGTGGCTCGACGGCTTCCACATCGAGAAGAAGTCGGCGGGCAGTCGGGCGTGGAGCCCGCTCCAGCCGCCGACGTCGTGCAGGCCGATGAACATCAACACCGCCGACCCGGTGATCAGCACCACCGCCTGCGCCACTTCGGTGTAGATCACCGCGCGGAGCCCGCCGACGATCGTGTAGAGTCCCGTGATGACGATGAGCAGTCCGGCGCTCGTCCACAGATCGAGGCCGGTCACGGCGTGCATCACGATGCCACCGGCGAACAGCGTGACGCTGATCTTCGTGAGCACGTAGCCGATGACGGAAACCCAGGTGAAGTACCAGCGCGCCGCCGAGTTGTAGCGGCGCTCCAGGAACTCCGGCATCGTGTACACGCCGCTTCGCAGATAGAACGGCACGAACAGCCAGCCGAGCAGCAGCAGCATGAAGCAGGCGATCCACTCGAAGTGGCCGACCGCGAGCCCGCTCGCGGCTCCGGTGCCGGCGAGCCCGACGAGGTGCTCGCTGCCGATGTTCGACGCGAAGAGGCTCGCGCCAACGGCGAGCCACCCGACGTCGCGGCCGGCGAGGAAATAGTCGGAGCTGAGGGTCTTCTCCCGGCGCGCGGCCCACACGCCGATCCACAGGAGCACCAGGAAGTAGGCGCCGATGACGGCGAAATCGAGGACGTGGAGGTTGCTCATGGCGTCGGAGGCCGGCGGTGGAGGGTCGCGGAGGTCCGGACGTGCAACGGAGGATGGCGGCGGAACCTGCACCAGCACGCCATCCGGTGCAACTACAGGGGCGCGGCCGACCCTACGGGCGACTCGGGATAGACGCCCAGCAGCATGTCCGCCTCCTCGGTGGCGTCCACGTCGTGCGCCACGCCAGGCGCGAGCGACAGCACCTGTCCGGCGCCGAGGGCGTGCTGCGCCTCCGCCGTCCGCACCGTGAGCGACCCGCGCAGCACGTGAATGGTGATCCAGCCCGGTGCGCGATGCTCGGGCATGTGTCCGCCCGCGTCGAACGCGAACAGCACGAGCCGCACGGGGCCGTGGTGCAGCAGCGCGATCTGGCGGTGCCCGTTCGTGCCGGAGCGCGCCTCCGCCCGCAGCGCGCGCAGCGCGGCCGGCAGGTCGAGTGCGTGCTCGGCGCCGGCGAAGCGATCGGCGGGATGCGGGCGGCGGCGACTCTCGGCTGAACTCATTCCTGATCTTTCCCTGGTGGTGGGTACCTCAAGTCTAGCATCATCGGGCGCCGTGGCACCCTGCCCGGCCCGACCGCCTCTATCGACGCCCGAACTGTGCCCGAAGCTCTGCGTACGCGAGGACTGCGGTTACGAGCGCCGCGATCAGGTAGATCACTGCCGACACACCCCCTGCGGATCGGCCGGCTTCGCCACGTCGAGCTTCGGCCGCGTGGACATGTTGGCGATCGCGAGCGCGGCCGCATGCACCATGCGCGACACGCGGGCGAGATCGGGGTAGCTGATGTACTGCGCCTCGTCGGTGACCTGGTGATAGTCGAGGTGCTCGCCTCGCGACATCGCGAGCGACGGAATCCCGTACCGTGCATAGCTGTAGTGATCGGCGCGGCAGTAGTACTGCAGCGGGTGGCCGGGCGCGTCGTAGGTGTAGTCGAAGGCGAAGGGCACCGGCTGGCGCGCGTTCGCCGCCTCGACGGAGTCACCGAACTCGCGCGAGATGCGCTTCGCGCCCACCAACTCCAGGTACGTCGCGCTCCCCGCACCCGTGCCATTGCGCGGAAAGTCGGACGGCGTTCCCCGCCCCACCATGTCCTGGTCGATCTCAGCGACGACGGAATCCAGCGGCACCGTGGCGTGGTCGGTGTACCAGCGCGAGCCGAGCAGCCCCGCTTCCTCACCTGTGTGGTTGACGAACAGGATGGAGCGCCTGGGCCGCACGCGGGCGCGCGACATCGCTTCCGCGATCTCGAGGATCGACACCGTGCCCGAGCCGTCATCGTCGGCGCCGTTGCGAATCGAGTCCAGCCGCGGCGGGTTCACCCGGCGCAGGCTGTCGAGAATCGTCCGGATCCGTACCCACTCGTCCGCGGTAGGTGGACGCAGCGGCGAGTCGGCGCCCATCGGCCTGATGACGCGGTTGTAGGCGCGAATCGAATCGTGGTCGACCGGGAAATGATCGTAGCCGACGTGGTCGTTGTGGGCGGTGAGCGCGACGTACTGTCCGCGCAGCGCGGGATCGCTGCCACGCAGGATCGCGACGACATTGCGTGCGGGGTGCGGCACCGTGGTGCGCGCGATGTCGAACCGTCCGCGCAGCGTTGCCCCCGCGGCGCCCGACGCGAGGGTGGACGGCTCGGCGCCAAGGATGACCGTCGCCGCGTGTCGGGTGATCCAGAGCGCTGGAACGGCGGCAGCGTTCCGCGTCGTATCGGCGATCGGCCGGCCCTCGCGCAGGCGTACGATGTTCTCCGTGCCGATGACGTCGAGCACGACGAGCGCGACCGCCCTGGCGTCGCGCCAGCGCGGCGAGCCGATCGAGAGTCCACGGAACGGCGAACCGACCGGCAGGTCGAGCACGACGACCTTGCCCGCCGCCTGGTCGGCTGAGATCCACTTCGTCGTGTCGGTAGCAGGGCCGCCGTAGATCGTGGCGACGCCATCGAGCGTGCGCCCCGGCGCGAACACGCTCGACGGCACGAAGTCGCGACCCAGCACCAGCGGCGTGCCGCCCGCGTCGAGACGTGATTGCGGATCGATCGCTGCGCGCCAGAACGGGACCGTCTGGAAGTAGCTGCCGTTCTCCCCGGCGGGCTCGAGGCCGAGGCGCTTGAATTCACTCGCGACGTAGTCGGCTGTCGTGTAGTCGCCGAGTGAGCCCGACTCCCTGCCCATCATCGAGTCGTCGGCAATCAGGAAGAGACGCTGCCGGAGGTCCTGCTCGGTGATGTCGGGGCTCGTGACGGACTGCGGTGCCGGCGCGCCCGCGGCTGAGCAAGCGAGCGCGCCCAGCACGGCGAGCAGGGCAAAACGATTCGTCATCGCGCTCTCACTTCCTCGATGGTCATGATGATGTCGCCTTCGATGATGCCGTCCACCACCTCCATCCCGTCGA
>JBBQDE010000248.1:0-4980 GCA_038319425.1 Gemmatimonadales bacterium | reverse complement strand
CCGGCCGTGGAGGCGGGGGAGAGCCTGGGCTTCCTGCCGGGCGACATGCAGGCCAAGGTGGACCCATATCTGCGCCCGCTTTACGACGCGCTCGACGAGATGATGCCCGCGGAGCGCATCCAGAAGGCATTGGAGACGCGCGTGATCGAGATCGCGCCGCTCGCCTTCATGCGCGGTCGTACGCTGGGCGACGCGTTCGTCATCCTCGACGAAGCGCAGAATGCCACGGCGATGCAGATGAAGATGTTCCTCACGCGGCTCGGGGTGAACTCGCAGATCGTCATCACCGGCGACAAGACGCAGATCGATCTGCCGAAGCGCGAAGAGTCGGGCCTCATGCAGGTGGAGCGCATTCTGCCGGGGATCGACGGCATCGCCTTCCACTACTTCACCGATGCGGACGTCGTCCGCCATCGGCTGGTGCGCGACATCATCAAGGCGTACGCGGGCGACGGAGACTAGCGTGAACCTCCGGGAGGAGCTCGAGCGTACGACCGGTACCCTGGTCGCGGGGGGACGCGCCGCGGCTCCCCCGGCGACGTCTCGCGTGCTCGCTTCCGTCGGCGCCGCGATCGCGCTCGCGCTGCTCGCCACCGTCACGCTCGGCGCGAGCGGCCTCGCGCGGAGCACGCCGGCACTGCTCGGCGCGATCGCCAGCAACGTCCTGTTGGTGGGCGGCATGAGCGTGGCGGTGCGACAACTTCGGCCCGAGGTCTTCGACGACGGCCGCGCGCTCGCCCTGCTGGCGCTCCTCGGTGCCGTGACGCTATCGGTGGCAGCCGTCGCGTCTCGCGTCGTGCCCGGCGCGCCGGAGCTTGTGCCAGTCACGGTCGTCGCCGTCGTCGTGAGCGCGCTGTTCGATCGTCGCCTCGGACTGCTCATCGCTACCTGCGTCGGCCTTCTCGTGGCGGTGCAGCCGGCCTATCGGGACGCCGGCGCGATGCCGGTCATCCTGTTCGCCGGCGCGGCCGCGGCGCTCGTCGTACGTCCCGTGGGTCGCCGGGATCAGTCCTATCTCTGGATGCTCGTCACGTGCACCGCGGTGGTACTCGCGCTGTCGGCAGCCGGACTCGCACAGGCGCATTCATGGGCCGCGATCGTTCCGTCACTCCTGCGTGGCGTGGGCAGCACCGTGGCGAGCGTGATCGTCGGCGTGCTGGTGCTTCCACTCGCCGAACGATGGACAGGGCGCGAGACGCATCTCACTCTGCTCGAATGGGGCGACCTGAATCGGCCGCTCCTCCAACGGCTCAGTCTCGAGGCACCCGGCACCTACGCGCACACGATCGCCATCGCCAACCTCGCCGAGGCGGCGTGCCGCGCGATCGGCGCCAATGCGGTGCTCGCGCGCGTCGGGGCCCACTACCACGACATCGGCAAGCTCGCCAGGCCGCAATACTTCGTCGAAAATCAGCCGCGCGGCCGCAACCCGCACGACAAGTTGAAACCGCATACCAGCGCGTCCATCATCCGCAACCACGTGCGCGAGGGGCTGGAGCTGGCCGACGCCGAGCGGATGCCGAGCTCCATCCGCGCGTTCATCACGGAGCACCACGGCACGGGCACGATCTCCTTCTTCCTCGAGAAGGCGCGCGAGCGCGAGGGGGTGGTGGCCAACATCGGGGAGTTCACCTACCCGGGCCCGGTGCCACAATCCATCGAGACGGCGGTCGTGATGCTCGCCGATGGCGCCGAGGCGGCGACGCGCGCGCTGCCAGACCCGACGCCGGACCGCATTCGCGACGTGATCGATTCCGTGGTGCGGCAACGGCTGGATCAGGGCCAGCTGCGCGACGCGCCGTTGACGCTGCGCCAGTTGAGCATCGTCAAGAAGCAGTTCGCCCGGGTCCTGGGCGGGATGTACCATGCGCGCATCGACTATCCCACGCCGCCAATGGGCGTCGAGGCAATCACCCGATGACGCACATCATCGACGTGAGCGCGGAGCACGTACGCGTCGGCGTGGCGCGGTGGCGGGTGGCTCGCCTGGCGGATCGGGTGCTGCGCGCCGAGCGTGTGCGCGATGCCATGCTCTCGATTGCCTTCGTGTCCGCGCGCGAGATCGCAGCGCTGAACTGGCGCCATCTGCGGCATCGCGGCCCTACGGACGTGATCTCCTTCGGCTTCGCCGCTGGCGTGAAGGGCGGGCCGGTGATCGGCGACGTGTACATCGCGCCCGACGTCGCGCGACGGAATGCGCGGGCCCACGGACGCGGGGTGCGCGAGGAGACGATGCGGCTGGTGGTGCACGGCGTGCTGCACGTGCTCGGACACGACCATCCCGAGGGCGATGCACGCTATGCCTCGGCGATGTGGCGCCGGCAGGAACGCCTGCTGCGCTCGGCGCTGACGGCCGCATGACGGGCACGTGGTGGCTCATTGCGGGGGGATCCGTGGCGCTCGCTGCGCTCGCGGCGGGGGCGGATGGTGCGCTGCTGGGGGGCGATCCGGACCGCGAGCCGTCTCCACCGGTGGTCGGGGTGCTGCGTCGGGGCGAACGGGCGCATCGCGCGCTGTCCCTCACGCGAGTGCTCGCCCATCTCCTGGCGGGTGCGGCACTGGCTCGCGCGCTCGAGATCGAGCGCGAGGAAGGCATCACGGCCTGGCTGATTGCGCTGGTGGCGGCACTCGTCGTCGTGATCGTGGTGGAGGGGATCAGCCGCTCGCTGGGCTTCGCGACGGCGCCGCGACTCGCGATCGCGTTCTCGCCGCTCATCAGGGGCCTGGACCTCGTACTGTCGCCGGTGCTGCGCCTCGGCGTGGCACTCGACACGATGTTCGAGCGGGTGATGCCAGCGCCGACGCTCGAGGAGCGGGCGGAGCAGCGCGAGGAGGCGACGGAACAGTTTCGGCAGGTGGTCGCGGCGGAGGCCGACGTCTCCCGCGACGAAGAGGCGCTGCTCCACGGCGTCTTCTCGCTCGGCGACACGGCGGTGCGCGAGGTGATGGTGCCGCGCGTGGACATCGTGGGGATCGAGCGCACCACGAACTGGAGCGAAGTCGTGGACCGCGTGCGAAGCTCGGAGCACGCGCGCTTCCCGGTGTACGACGACACCCTCGACAACATCCAGGGCATCCTGTACGCGAAGGATCTGCTGCCGTTCGTGATCGACGACGACGAGCCGATGCACGGATGGCAGTCGCTGGTTCGCCCGGCCACGTTCATTCCGACGTCTAAGCTGATCGACGTGCAGCTCCGCGACTTCAAGGCGGCGCGCACGCATATCGCCATCGTGAGCGACGAGTTCGGCGGTACGGCCGGCCTCGTGACGATCGAAGACGTGCTCGAGGAGATCGTCGGCGAGATCCACGACGAGTACGACGACGAGGAGCCGGAGATCGAGCAGGAGGACAACAAGCGCTTCTGGGTCACTGGCCGCTTGGCGCTCGACGAACTGTCGGAGCTGCTCGGGCAGGACTTCGTCCGCGACGACGTGAGCACCGTGGGCGGCCTGGTCTACGAGACGTTTGGTCATGTGCCGCGGCCGGGTGAGGCAGCGAAGGTCGGCTCGTACAAGATGGTCGTCGAGCGGGTCCGCCGACGCCGCATCGAGCGCGTGTACTTCGAGCGGGTGCTGACGCCCGTCGGCTCGAGGGCGGCCATATGAGCTCGCACACCGTGCTGCTCGCGCTTGCACTCGTGCTCGTGGCGGCGCTCACCGCCGGTGGCATGGCGATGCGCTCCGTGAGCCGCATCTGGCTGCGCCACTGGGTGGAGCAGCAGCTTCGCGGGGCGCACGCCGCGCTGGTGTATCTCGAGCGCCCGCAGCGCCTGATCATCGCGTCGAGCGCGATCGTCGCGCTCATTCTCGTGCTCTGCGGCGAGCTGCTGGCCATGGACCACGCGCGCGATCCGCGTCGCCTCGCCATCGCGCTCGCCGGCTTCGCGGCCGTGGTCATTGTGCTTGGCCAGCTGCTGCCGCGGGCGCTCGCCCGTCGATTCGCGCCGGGCATCGCCTCTGCGCTCTCGCCGCTGCTGGAGGGTGCCGCGATCATCGCCATGCCGGTCATTGCCGCGGGCCGGTTGGCGAGTCGGCCGTTCGTCCGGTCGATCCACGTGGAGCACGACACGATCCAGGACCTGCTGCGCGAGGGAGAGCTCGAGGGGGTGGGAGAGCCGGAGGAGATGGAGATCATCACCGGCGTAATGGCGTTCGGCGAGAAGCGCATTCGCGAGGTGATGATCCCGCGCGACGAGATCTTCGCCATCCCGGTCGCGGCGTCGCCGCGTGCCATCGCCGAAGAGTTCGCGACGTCGGAGTTCAGCCGAGCTCCCGTGTACGAGGGATCGCTCGATCGCGTCATCGGCATGATGCACGCCTTCGACGTGCTCAAGGTGCGCGGGGAGCGTGCACCGGAGCTGCGGCCGGTGGCGATCGCGCTCGACGACACGAAGTGCAGCGAGCTGCTCTTCCGCATGTTGCGGCAGAGCCGCCATCTGGCGATCGTCCACGACGGTGACGCGCACACTGTGGGTCTGGTGACGCTGGAGGATCTGCTCGAGGAGCTCGTCGGCGACATCCGCGACGAGCACGACGAGCCCGCGCCACGCGTGGCGTCCTGACAGTGGCGATGCACGAACGCCTCCTCGCCGATTTCGCGGCGGGCCGAAAAGCCGCGCTCGCCCGGGCGATCAGCATCGTGGAGAATCACCGCGCGGGATTCGAGGAGCTACTCGCGCTCTGGCATCCGAAGCTCGGCCGTGCCCGGCGCATCGGCGTCACGGGTCCGCCAGGTGCGGGAAAGAGTACGCTCACGACGTCGATTACCCGGCGGTATCGGCAGGCTGGACTCACGGTCGGCATCGTCGCGGTGGATCCGACGTCGCCGTTCACCGGCGGCGCGCTGCTCGGCGACCGGATCCGCATGGAGGAGGTCGCGCTCGACCCGGGCGTGTACATCCGCTCGCTCGCCACGCGCGGCTCGCTGGGCGGGCTGTCGGCCGCCACGCGCGAGACCTGCGACGTGCTCGACGCGTTC
>JBBQDE010000247.1:0-5013 GCA_038319425.1 Gemmatimonadales bacterium | reverse complement strand
GCCACACCCGTTCCCATCCCGAACACGGTCGTTAAGCCCTACAGCGCCGATGGTACTCCGTCCGAGAGGACGCGGGAGAGTAGGCCGTCGCCGGCACCCAGCAGAAACGCCCCCGTTGCTTCGGCACCGGGGGCGTTTCGTTTGTGCCGCCGCATCGGCACGATCCCCGTGGCATCCGGTAAGCCGCGAGGCACGGAGCGTCCCGACGCCACGCCTCACCCTTCATCGCTCACGATTCACCGTCGCCACGCGGCGTCGTCCCGTATTACACTCCCCAATGCCTCGCGCCGGAATCATTACGGTCGTCGGAAAGCCCAATGCGGGAAAATCCACGCTGCTCAACCGCATCATGGGGGAGAAGCTCGCCATCGTGAGCGAGAAGCCGCAGTCCACCCGCAACCGGGTGGTCGGGATCCGCACCACCGACGACGTGCAGATGATCATCCTCGACACGCCTGGCCTCCTCAACCCCCGATACGAGCTGCAGCGCGCCATGCGCAGCACCGCACTGCGCGCGCTCAAGGACGCGGACGTCGTGGTCTACCTCGCGGATGCCACCGAGCGCACCCCGCCGTCGCTGCGCGACGCCGCGGAGCTTGATGCGCCCCCACGCGCTCCCGTCTGGACGGTGCTCAACAAGGCCGACGCCATTCGGCCGGTCGAGCGGGAAGAGCTGGCCGAGGCGCTCCCGGACGCCCGATTCGTGTCCGCGCTCACGGGTGAAGGAGTCGACGCCCTCCTCGCCGACCTCGGCGCCACGCTCCCCGTGAGCCCGTTCCTATACCCCGAGGACGAGATCAGCACCGCGTCGGTGCGCTTCTTCGTCTCGGAGCTCGTGCGCGAGACGGCCCTCGAACAGCTGGATGAGGAGGTGCCCTACGCCCTCGCCTGTGAAGTGGAAGAGTTCCGCGAGACCGGAACGCCCGTGTACATTCGAACCGTGCTGTACGTCGAACGCGAGAGCCAGAAGCGGATCCTCATCGGGCACAAGGGGCAGCGCGTCCGGGACATCGGGCGAGCCGCCCGAGTGAAAGTGGAGGCGTTCGTCGGCGCCGCGGTCTACCTCGACCTCTGGGTGAAGGTGCTTCCGAACTGGCGCAAGAGCGACAGCGCGGTACGCCGCTTCGGCTACCGACTCCACGACGAGTCCTGACATGACGCTTTCCCCGAAGCTGCTCGCCATTCTGGTGTGTCCGAAGTGCAAGGGCACGCTGGAGTATCACGAGCGCGAGCCATCGCTCACCTGCGGCCACTGCCGACTGCGGTATCCGATCCGCGACGACATCCCGATCATGCTGCTCGACGAGGCGACCCCACTCTGAACCCGCACGCCGCGCCGGCCACATGAAGCTGCTGCTCATCCTGCTGCTGTTCGTCCCGCTCGCGATCGGCGCCGAGTTGGCGCACGCGTCACCGGTGGTGGTCTTCGCGCTGAGCGCGATGGCCATCGTGCCGCTCTCCGGGTTCCTCGGCCGAGCCACGGAGGAGATCGCCGTGCACACCGGGCCCACGGTGGGCGGCCTGCTGAACGCCACGCTCGGCAATCTCGCGGAGCTCATCATCGCCCTCCTGGCGCTCCGCGCCGGCCTCCTCGACCTGGTGAAGGCGTCGATCACCGGATCGATCCTCGGCAACCTGCTGCTCGTTCTCGGTCTCTCGCAGCTGCTCGGGGGCGTCAAGCACAAGACCCAGCGCTTCGGCGTGGCAACCGCGGGACTCAACGTCTCGCTCCTCGTGGTCGCCGTGATCGGCCTCGTCATCCCCGCCCTCTACCACTCCACGCACGTCGATCCAACGCGGGAGTACACGCGGCGCGTCTCGCTCGGCGTCTCCGGGCTTCTGATCGTCGGGTATTTCCTGTCGCTCGTCTATTCGATGTGGACGCACCGCTCGGTGTTCGGCGAGGCGCGCGATGTGGCCGATGTCGAGCACGATGAGACTCACGTCGGCTGGTCGAAGCGGCGGTCGCTCGTCGTGCTGCTCGCGTCGGCCGCGTTCGTGGGCTGGCTGTCCGAGATCCTCGTTGGCTCCACCGAGGAGGCGATCAAGCACGTCGGCCTGTCCGAGATCTTCGTCGGGCTCATCATCGTGCCGATCATCGGGAATGCGGCCGAGCATAGCTCCGCCGTCCTGATGGCGATGAAGAACCGGATGGACCTTGCGGTCTCCATCGCGATGGGCTCGAGCGCGCAGGTGGCGCTGCTGATTGCGCCAGTGCTCGTCTTCGCCGGGCTCGCGTTCGGCCAGCCGATGGATCTCGCGTTCTCGACGTTCGAGGTCGTGGCCGTCGCGCTGGCCGTGTCGGTGGCCAACACCGTCGTGCGCGACGCCGAGTCGAACTGGCTCGAAGGCGCATTCCTGCTGCTCGTCTACGGAATGCTTGCGGTTGCGTTCTTCTATTTCTGACCGCGTGCGCGCCGTCGCGGGATGGCGCAACCCACAGCGGCGTCGCGGTTTGACTTGGCCTTTCGCGCGCCGTATCTTGCGCCTCCACCCCGTCGGTCCCCTGCGTGGTCAAGATTAGCGCCATCCTTTTCTCTCCGGACGACGCCACGCCGCCTACCGCGCTGACCGAGTGGCTCGCGCGCCAGGCGGACGTCGTGTTGACCATCCGCCATGTCGACGACCTGATGGCCATCTCCCTTCGTGGCCGTCCGCGCGTGGTCGCGTTCGACGCGCGCACCGCACCCGAGGTGGTCTATGATGCCTGCCGCCGGCTGAAGCGGGACTCGTACACCGGGGTCGTGCCGGCGGTGGTGCTCTCCGGCGACGCCGACGAGGCGTTCGACGAGGCGTTCCGTGCGGGGGCGGACGAGGTCGTGCGCGAGCGGCTCGAGCTGCACGAGCTGATCTCCCGCCTCGATGCGATGCTGCGCCGCTCGGACCGCGACCTGGTGGTGCACCCGTCCACTCGCCTGCCGGGCGCGGCGGAGATCGAGAACGACGTCGCGCGCCGCCTGAGCGGAGAGCTGCGCTTCGCGATGTGCTACGCGGACCTGGACCACTTCAAGGAATTCAACGATCGTTACTCGTACCACGACGGGGACCGCGTGATCCGCATTCTCGCCAAGATCCTTCACGACGTGGTGAAGGGGTTGTGCGGCGAGGATGGGTTCGTGGGACACATCGGCGGCGACGATTTCATCTTCGTGATCCCCACGGCCTTCATCTCCGAGACCTGCGCCGAGATCGTCAACGTGTTCGATCTTCTCATTCCGTTCCAGTATTCCGAGCAGGATCGCCGCGCCGGCTATTTCTTCGGCAAGGACCGGCGCGGCCAACTCCACCGGGTTCCCCTGATGACGGTGTCCATCGGCGTCGTCACCAACGATCGTCGGCACTTCACGCATGCGGCACAGGTCAGTGAGCTCGCGACGGAAATGAAGAGCTACGCCAAGACGCTCCCCGGTTCCGTGTTCTCGGTCGATCGCCGGACGGACAGCCAGCCCGCCGGGGTGATGCGCATCGCCGAACCGAAGCCCACCGCTCCGGCGGGGGAGAAGTCATGAACGTCTCCTGTCCCGAATGCCGATCGATCTTTCGCGTCGATCCGTCGAGGGTCCCGTCGGCGAGCGTGCGCGCGCGCTGCTCCGTGTGCGGCGGCGTGATCACGATCGCCGGCGGTATCGATGCGCGCGCCGAATTCGCCGGTGTGGCGACGGCCTCGTCCACCTCGGCTCCCGCGTTCGCCGCGGCGTCGGCAGCACCGCCACGCGCCGTCGCTCCCGCGCCGCAGGCCGCGCCGCTCGCACCAGCTCCGCGAGCGCCGACGCCCCCGCCCATGACGCAAATCGCGGAGGCGCCGATGCGCTCGGCGCCTCCGGCGTTGCCGTCGCCCGGCATGCCGACTTTCGGCACGCCCGTGCAGCCGTCGCCGGCCGTACCTCGGCCGACTCCCCTCGCATCACCCATCGTCCCGCCGGCGCCTTCCCCCAGCTCGGCACCGCCGGCCCGTCCCGCTGCCCCTCCGTTCATGCGGCCGCCGGGGAGCATGCCCAGTGGCGTCGGCGCCGCGCCGTTCGCCGGACCAGCCTCGGGTGCGAGATCACCACTGGCGCCAAGGTCGACTGCCACTCCGGGCGCCCCGTTCGCGCCGCGCCCGCAATCGCCCACGACGCACACGCCGGCGGCGCCGGCGCCGGCGAGCAGCGCACCTGCGGCGAGCGCGCCCGTGACCTCCGCGCCGATGGCGCCTCGGGCTCCGGCCTTTGGCATGCCACCGGCCGCGCCGATGTCCCAGCCGCCAGCCGCACCCGCCGCACCGCGGTCGCCGACACCGGCGCTGGGCGGTCCTGTCGCGCGACCGCCGATCAACCCGTTCCTGGCGAACGATCCCAATGCGAAGGCAAAGCGACTGGCGCGCGCCCTCGTGTCGGACATCGTCGCGTACTTCCCGCAAAAGAAGGAGGAGGGGAACCGGGACGGCACGCTCAAGCAGCTTTTCCGCGAAGAGATCAAGAAGAGCTACGAGGAGTACGTGGAGCAGATCGGACGCGAGTTCGCGGAGACGACGACGCATTTCCAGGACGCGCTCAACGACGTCCTCGCCGGGGGGAAGAAGCTCTTCTAGTCCGAGTGCCGCGCGGCTATCTTTCGCTCGTCACCACGACACCGTGCGAGCCGTCCGCCCCTCGAGCCGGACGGCTCGTGTCTTACCAGGGAGAATGACATGGCGGAGAGTGATCGCGCCCGGCTGCTGACCTCGTACGACGATCAGCTCGCCGAGCTGAGGAGGTACCTTTGACCTCGACCACAAGCGGAAGGAGCTGACTGAGCTCGAGACGCGGATGGGCGCCGGGGATTTCTGGAGCAACCAGGAGCACGCGCAGTCCGTCGTCCAGCAGGTGAAGGGACTCAAGAACTGGGTCGATCCGTTCGAGTCGCTCGTGTCCCGCGTGCACGGCGCGCGCGAGCTGGCGGAGCTGCTCGACGTGGAGCCCGATGTGGAGATGGACGCCGAGCTCGCGGCGGAGGTGGAGCGCATCGCCCCCGAGCTCGAGGAATTCCGCCTTC
>JBBQDE010000246.1:0-5013 GCA_038319425.1 Gemmatimonadales bacterium | reverse complement strand
GCGGCCTGGTCGAGCGGCACGAGCTCGCCGTGCAGGCGCAGCGTGGGCGGACGCCCGACCTTGAGATGCAGATCGGAGGCGTTGCGCTGCACGAGCTGCTGCAGCACTTCCTTGAAGTTGAAGGTGCTCGGGCCACCAGCCGCGGCGCCGCCGGCCGCGGCCGGAGCAGACGGTGCGGGGCGCTTAGCCATTCGGATCGATGCGGAAGAGCGCCTGGCCGTACTCGACCGGCGTGGCATCCTGCGCCAGCATCTCCGTCACGACGCCGGTGACCTCGGATTCGATCTCGTTCATGATCTTCATCGCCTCGATGATGCAGAGGATCTGCCCCTTCGCGACGCGGGAGCCTACGGACACGTACGCCTTGGCCCCCGGCTCGGGCGCGCCGTAGTACGTACCGACCATGGGCGACTTGACCTCGATCCCCGACTTGCCGGCCGGCGCCTTCGTCGATTCCTCGACGGCCGGCATCCCCTCCACCGGCGTGAACCGGCCAGCCGGAAGCGCGGCTTGCGGGGCCATCATCGGCGCCATCACCGGTTGCGGCGCCACCTGCATCCCCCCGCGCCCCGTCGGGCTCTTCGAGATGCGGATCTTCATCCCCGTGTCGGAGGAGATCTCGATCGAGTCCACCGTCGATTCGTCGAGGATGTCGATGAGCTTCTTGACGTAGCGTAGGTCGATCATAGGCCCAATGGGTATGTCGCGCCGCGACTGTTCGCGCGGCACTAGCCGAGCTCCATGAGCTCGCGCGGAAACTCCGTCAGAATGTGCGGTCCGTCTGCGCCGAGCACCACGTCGTCCTCGATTCGCACGCCGCCCCACCCTGGTCGATAGATGCCCGGCTCGATGGTGACCACTGCCCCTTCCGGTAACGCGCCCTCGGCCGTCCGCGCGAGGCGCGGCGATTCGTGCACCTCGAGCCCGATGCCGTGCCCGAGGCTGTGTCCGAACAGATCACCGAATCCGGCCCGATCAATGTACTGACGGGCGATGGCGTCGGCATCCCGCCCCGTCATCCCGGCCCGAACGCCGCGGGACGCTCGCTCGTTGGCACCGCGCACCGTCTCGTAGACCTCGCGCTGCGCGTCGCTCGCCTTCCCCATCACCACCGTGCGCGTCACGTCGGAGCAATAGCCCCCGACTTCGGCCCCGAAGTCCATCAGCAGGAAGTCGCCCTGCTCGAGCGCGCGCACCGACGACCGGGCGTGCGGCAAGGCGGCGCGGGGACCGCTCGCGACGATCGACGGAAAGGGAAATCCTTCGCTCCCTTCGTCGCGCAGCGCCTTCTCGAGCACGCCCGCCACCGCGAGCTCCGTCATCCCGACCTTGAGCTGCGGCAGGGTGAGGCCCAGCGCGCGCGTGGCCACGCCCGCCGCCGCCTGGATCTGCGAGATCTCCGTTCCGTCCTTGCGCTCGCGCAGCGTCTCCACGAGGTCCACCGTGGGACGCCACTGCCACCGCGAACCTGCCTCGACGAGACGCTGGAAGTCGCGGTGCTGGATGTGCGCGGTCTCGAAGCCCAGCACCTTGATCGTGGGAAGCGCGGCGAGCTGCTGCCACAGGCCCGTCCACAGGCTCGCGGCCTCGATCGACACGCGCGCCAGGTCGCCGACCTCGGTCACGACCTGCGTCTGATAACGGAAGTCGGTGATGAGCACGACGTCGCGCGGCGTGACGACGAGCAGCGCACTGGAGCCGGAGAATCCGGTGAGGTACCGGATGTTCGAGAGCCCCGTGAGCACGAGCCCGTCGAGGTGGGCGGCCGTGAGGCCGTCGACGAGCGCGGCGATCCGCCGCGGTCGGAGATCGCTCACGACGTGCCCTCGCGCGCGCGCAGCGTGTGCACCAGGCCGCGCAGCGCGAGCTCGTACCCGTGCGTGCCGAGGCCCACGACCACGCCGACGGCCGCCGGCGCCAGCATCGAATGGCGGCGCTCCGGCTCGCGCGCGTACACGTTGGTCACGTGCACCTCCACGTACGGAAGCGCCACGCCCGTCAGCGCATCGCGCAGCGCGAGGCTCGTGTGCGAGTAGGCACCGGCGTTCACCACCACGCCCTGCACGCGACCGCGCAGGGCGTGGACGATCTCCACCAGCGCGCCCTCGACGTTGTGCTGTGCGCACTCCACCTCGACGCCGAGCTCGCGTCCCAGTTCGATGAGGCGCGCCTCCACGTCACCCAGTGTCGTCGTGCCGTAGAGTGCGGGCTCGCGGAGGCCGAGGAGGTTGAGGTTCGGTCCGTTCAGGACGGAGATCCTCACTTCGGCTTGAGCCCCTGTAGCCAGGAGTTGAACTGCTCGATGTCGTCGGCGTTGCGCTCGGCGGGCTCCGTCGGCGCGGTCGGGTCGCTCGCCGGAGTCGGCGTGGAGGCAGTCGCGGGACGCTCCGGGGTCGCGCTGTCCGGCGAGAAGAACTGATCGAAGGAGAAGCTCTGCGATGCGCGCGGCGGGCGCGGCGGACCGTCGCGAAAGACACTGTCGAGCGACAGCTCGCCCGCCGCGGCGCGCGTTGGCCGGCCAGTGATGGCAGGAGCCGGCTCCGCTGCGCCGCCGAATGCCTGGGCGAGCGCGGACGCCGCGGAATCCTCGGAGGTGCCGGCGGCGCGATTACCGAACAGCGCGTCGATGGACCCGCCCGAGCCCTGCGTGGACGCGCCACGCTCGATGCCGGTGGACATCGGGGCAGACGGGGTGACGCGCGGCACCGTCGCCGCGGACGACGCAGCGGGCGGCGCCGGGGCCTCGCGTGCAGTCGGTGGCGCGTCGACTGGCTGAACGGCGGCGGGGGCGGCGCTGTCCGTCGACGGAATGCGCTCGAACGAGACGAAGTCGTCGTTCGACGGCGGCGCGACCGCGGCGCCCCGTTCGCCGGGCCGCCGGCTGGCGAAGCGAGCGAGGAAATCGCGCACCGAATCGCCCGCCGCGGCCGGCGCCGGCGGCTGAAGCTCGGCGATCCTGGCCCGAATTCCCTCGTCGCTCGGGTTGCTCGCCAACAGCTGGCGATAGACGTCGAGGGCCTGTTCGCGGAACCCCTGCCGTACGAACAGCTCGGCCATCGTCGCGGTCACGAAGGGCGCCGGCGGTGCCGACGGCGGCGGTGCCACCTCCTTCGCCGAGGCCGCCTCATCCGGTTCGTCCGCCGCCATCAGCTCCGCCTCGGCCGCGATCACCGACGGTGGCAGCTCAGGCGGCATCTCGTTCCGGGTTTCCTCCGCGGCGGCACGGTCGAACTCCATCTCAGGCAGCGTGGATCCGCGCTGCGGCTCGCCGGTGGCGCGACGGGCGACCGACGGCACCGTGAATTCGACGGTTTGGCCTGTCCTGTCGTGACTCTCGTCTTGGGGCGCGTCCGCGCGCGGAGCCGACTCCTCCGATGTGTCGAGCATCGGCAGCGCGGGGCCACCATCGGGGACCGATCGCTCGAACGCGTCGAGCGCATTCTCCTCGAGGCCGGCCAAAGGGGCGACCGGCGACGCCGGGGCGGTGAATTCCCCTGGCTCCAGGCTGCTTCCCAGATCGCGCGCACGATCCACCGGGCCCGTCGGCGGCGTAAACTCCACCGACTCGAGCCCTTCCGCCCGCGCGTGCCCGGACGCCGGCACTTCAGGCACGGGCTGCTCAACCGACCGCACTTCGGGCATGCTCGTCACGTCGTCGCCGCGTGCGTCGAGGTCGATCGGTTCGGGCAGCGGAGCCACCACCGCCGCAGAGGGGGGCGCGAATCGACCCTGCTCAGTCGAGTGGTCGGGGGCGGCGGGCGTGCTGGCGCTGGGCGACGGGTCAGCCGGCATCGCGGACGGCACGGCGGGAGGCACCGCGAAGGGTGCGTCGCCGAGCGCGGCGATGAGCGACAGGATTTCCTCGTTTCGCGGATCGGCGTCGAGCACGCGGTCGTACCAGCGCCGGGCCGCATCGAGATCGCCCTGACCGCGCGCGATGTCGCCGAGGTGACGGAGCGCGATCAGGTTTTCCGGATCGAGCGTGAGCGCCGTCTCGAACACTGTCCGCGACTCCTCGAACCGCGACGCCTCGAACAAGGCTTGCCCATAAACGATGTGCCCGCTCATGTGGCCTGGCTGCTGCGGCAGGAACTCCTCGCAGATCATGATGGCCTGTTCGATCTCACCGGCCTTCCGAAACTCGTTGGCGAGGGGGGCGAAATATCGCCTCGGGTTCTCGTCGAACTTCTTCTTGAGCTCGTCGATGCGGGCGGTGCTGGCCATCAAAGCCTCGGTGGCGGCGCGCAGGCAGGGGCAGGATGAAGCGGAACAAGATACGGTACACGGGGGACAAGTCAATCAGAAGTGCCATCGTCACTTGATTTTAGCCCTTCTGGCCCGATACCTTTTTCTGCTTCTTCCCTTCCCTTTTCCAGCTGCTCCAAGGAGTCCTGCTCGTGCTCCAAACCATGCGGAGCTCCGCCAAGTACGTGTTCTGGATCCTTGGATTCGCGTTCGTTGGCGGATTCCTGCTCGTTGAGACATCCGGCCTCCTCGGCCGCACTGCTGTTACCCCCACCACTGCGGTGGCCTCGGTGAACGGCACGGATATCCTGTACACGGAGTGGCAGCGCCGCTCGCAGCAGCTCGTGCAGCAGGAGCAGCAAGCGCAGTCCGGGCGTTCGCTGACGCAGGACGAGATCACGCGAATCGACAACCAGGCGTTCGACGACATGGTCGCCGACGTGCTGCTTCAGCAGGAGTATCGTCGCCGCGGCATCACCGTCTCCGACGAAGAGCTTCGCGAGTACGCGCGCTATGCTCCGCCGACGTGGATTCGCTCCGCTCCTGATCTCCAGACCGAAGGCACCTTCGATCCCGCAAAGTACCAGCGGCTGCTCGCGAGCTCACAGGCACGTCAGTCCGGGCTGTTGCTCGGGCTGGAGCAGTATTTCCGCGCCGAAGTGCCGAAGCAGAAGCTGTTCGAGCAGGTCACGAGCGGATTGTACGTCCCCGACTCCGAGCTCTGGCGCGCGTGGCAGGACGCGAGCGACAGCGCGTCCGTGAGCTTCG
>JBBQDE010000245.1:0-5050 GCA_038319425.1 Gemmatimonadales bacterium | reverse complement strand
GGGGCGGCTGACGACGATGGTACCGGTGATCGCAATGGTGCAGCTGCTCTGTCTCGCCGCGCTCGCCGTGTACTTCAGCAAGGCCGTCCGGCGGGTCTACGGGGGATCGACCATCAGCGCAGTGCTCGGCGCCGGCGCGATCATCATCGTCTACTTCGTGGCGTTCCTGTTTGCGATGCTGCTCACGTTCGGCCTGATCGTGTTGCTACAGTTTTGAGGGGAGGGAAGGTGGAACGTTAAACGTCAAACGTGGAACGCTTCATGTCTCACACCCCCTTCTCCTTCAAGAGCTCCAGGAACTGCCCCGGCTGCGTGAGCCCCAGCAGCCGTTGCGGCACGTCGGGCTCCTTGGAGAATTGCGCGATCTTGCCGAGCACCGGCAGATACTGATTGGACACTTCCAGCGGCGGCGCCACGATCAGGAAGAAGAAGTTCACCGGCTTCTCGTCGATCGCCTTGAAGTCCACGCCGCGTGGCTTGCGACCGAACGCCACCCGGAGCTTTGTCACCACCAGCGAGCGGCAGTGCGGGATGGCGATCCCGCGCCCGATCCCCGTGGACCCGAGATTTTCGCGCCGCTTGAGCATCTTGTAGAGCATGCCCTCGGACTTCTCGTCGAGGCTCAGGAGCGCGATGAGCTCCTTGAGGATGTCGTCCTTCGTCTCTCCCTCGAGCTCGAGCTTGATTGCGTCTTCGCTGAAGAATTCGCGCAGTTCCATCTCGGCGGATCCGGGGCTGGGCAGTGCTGGGGCCATGATGTCATCCCGCACGAGCAAGGCGAGTCGCGGGACGGCGGCGTATCGTCGTGGGCGAACCGGGGAAACTACCCGGACGCGCCAGCCCTTGTCAAACGTCGGCGTTGCTTGGACTTCCGGCGTTCGGTAACTTTCCTCAATGCGTTTCCCCTTCGCCCTCGACGCCGCCGTCCCCCTCTATCTCGCGCCCATGGCCGGCGTGTCGGAATCGCCGTTCCGGCAGCTCTGCCACGAGCACGGGGCGGACGTGGTCGTGACGGAGTTCCTGTCTGCCGAGGGGATTCGCCGCGAGAACGAGGCGACGATCCACAAGCTCTCGTTCGGACCGGGCGAGCGGCCGATCGGTGTCCAGATCTTCGGCGCCGATCCGGTGGCGATGGGGGAGGCGGCGCGATTCGTCTCCGATGTGTTCCAGCCCGAGTTCATCGACATCAACTTCGGCTGCCCGGTGAAGAAAGTGGTGCGGCGCAATGGCGGGTCGGGATGCCTGCGCGACCTCGATCTCGTGCAGCAGGTGATCCGTGCCGTGTCCGCCGGAACGCATCTGCCGGTGACGTGCAAGATCCGGAGCGGCTGGAACGAGGAGATGCGGGATCCGGTCACGATCGCGCTCCGATGCCAGGAGGCTGGTGCGCGCGTGATCGCGCTCCACCCGCGCACGCGCACCCAGATGTACTCGGGCAGCGCGCGCTGGGAGGAGATCGCGGCGGTGGTGGAAGCGGTGGACATTCCGGTGCTGGGCAACGGCGACATCAAGATTGCCGAGGATGCGGTCCGCATGCGGGAGCAAACGAACTGCGCCGGCATCATGATCGCCCGCGGATCCTACGGCCAGCCCTGGATCTTCGACCAGGTGAAAGATCTGCTGGCAGGGCGCCCCAAGCGTCCGGCACCGTCGATCAGTGACCGGTTCGCCATCGCGCTGGACCACGCCCGCAAGGTGACTGCGTACGAGACCGACCCGCGCGGAGCCGCGATCGAGTTCCGCAAGCATCTCGGCTGGTACGCCAAGGGGCTGCACGGCGGTGCCGAACTGCGGAAGAAGCTGTACGCGGTCACCTCGTTCGGCGAGGTGGAAGGCATCTTCGCGGACTACCTCGCGAACGCCGAGCGCTATGCCGCAGCGGGGGCACGTGAGCTCGACGCGGACGAGGGCGGTCTGGAGGCGGACGCGGCATGAGGCGCGAGCGCGTCCGTGACCTGCTGGCACGGGTCGCGGCGGGCTCGCTCCCGGTCGACCGCGCGCTCGAGTCGCTCGCGCTCGAGCCCACGGAGTCGCTAGGCTTCGCCACGATCGACCACCATCGCGCCCTGCGTCAGGGCTTCCCCGAGGTCGTGTACGGTGGAGGGAAGACGGTGGAGCAGGTGGTCGCAATCGCGACCCGCATCGCCGAGCGTGGGGATGGCGTGCTGGTCACGCGCGTGGCGCCCGAGGCGGTCCGGCCGCTGATCGATGCCATTCCCGGCCTCGAGCACAATTCGCTTGCCAGGACCGCGTTTCTGCGGCCGTCCGCGGCACCGGAGGCGGCGAATAGCTCCGTGCTGATCGTCACCGCAGGCACGAGCGATCTGCCGGTGGCCGAAGAGGCAGCAGTGACAGCCGACGCCATGGGCTGCCGCACCGACCGTCTCACGGACGTGGGGGTGGCGGGGATCCATCGCCTGCTGTCACGTCGCGAAACCCTCGACGGCGCGGGCGTGATCATCGTCGTGGCCGGCATGGACGGGGCGCTCGCATCGGTGGTCGGCGGACTGGTGCGAACGCCCGTGATCGCGGTGCCGACAAGCGTCGGCTACGGCGCCGCCTTTCAGGGTCTGGCGCCCCTGCTGACGATGCTCAACAGCTGCGCGGCCGGCGTCACCGTCGTCAACATCGACAACGGGTTTGGCGCGGCCGTGGCGGCTGCGCGTATCCTGCACGGCTAGCGACTACGTTTCCCTTTCCGCACGACGCCTCACCGTCCGCGCTTCGCCGGACCCGCTGCCTTCGCCAACCATGCTGCTCCAGGCGGCCATAGCCACCGCCGCCGCCGCGCTCACCGCGGCGGCCGCCGCGCTTCGCACCGCGCGGCGCCTTCGCGTTCAGCTGACCGCCGCCCAACGGGAGCTGGAGGAGCGCGGCGGCCCGTTGCCCGACGAGGGCGAGTTTCAGCGCGCCGTCGGGGCGTCCGCGCTCCGTCGCGATGAGCGCCGGAAGTTCGAGGCCGACGAGGAAGACCGCTACCGCGACCTGTTCGCCCTGCTGCTCGCCGACTTCCGGGACGTCGCCGGCGCGGAGGAGGCGGTGTTCTGGCACTGGAACGCCGAGCGCGACGCGCTCGAGCCGGCCGACTGGTCCACGGAGAGCCCGGCTCCGGCCTACTTCGACATGGCCGAGTGGGGTCCGCTCGTACAGTGGTCGGCGGAAACCGGCGTGATTCAAACCGTTGGCCACGCGAACCTGGTGATCGTGGGTGCCGTATGCGTCATGCACGGCGAACGGAATCTCGGGGTTCTGAGCCTGAGCCGTCGCGCCGGGCTCGCCCTGCCGCGGCAATCGCTCAAGGAATGGATGCCTCGAATGGCGGCGCAGCTCGCCGCCTTTCACGACCTGGTGGGGGTCCGGCTCATGTACGGGCGCCACATGCGCCAGAGCCAGGCGTTGCTCGATGCCGTGCAGCGGCTGCAGGGAGACCGGAGCGGCGAGGGTCTGGCGCGCGCGCTCTGTGAGACCGCGGTGGAGGTGTCTGGAGGGCGCGGTGCGGCGCTGATCCGGTGGTACGCCGAATCGGAGACGGGTGAGCTGCACCATGCGACGATCGGCATCGGTCTCACGATCGGGAAGGAACGAGGCGACGGACCGAACGGGCCAATGGCGATCGGCCCCGACAGTCTCGTTGGAGAGGCGTGTCGCGGCGGAGTGATCCAGGTGCTGGAGGACTCGCGCGGTGTCGGGTCGGGGACGGCCCTCTATGGCCTTCCGCGGGTCCTGCGCGATCCGGGCTCCGTCGCCATCCTGCCGCTGGTCAAGGATGGTCGCGTGCTGGGCGCCCTCGTCATCGAAGCGGACGCCCCCGCCGGCCTCACCCTCGAGGAAGCGCGCCCGCTCAGCGTGCTCGGCGCCGTGGTGGCGGGCTCGCTGGAGCTCGCCTGGTCGTACCAGGAAGTGGATCGCCGGGCGCGCACCGACGCCCTCACGGGGCTGTACAACAGGATGCACTTCGGCGAGCAGCTGCAGCGGACGCTCACCGAGGCCGACCGCTTCAACCAGCCGGTGTCGCTCGTGCTGGTGGACATCGACCACTTCAAGCGGGTGAACGACACCTGGGGGCACGAAGCGGGCGACGCGGTACTCAAACACGTCGCGCGCATCCTTCACGAAGGGGTGAGAACCGTTGACGTCTGCGTCCGGTACGGCGGCGAAGAGATTGCCATGCTGCTCTCGCAGACGGACAGCACCCGGGCGGTGGAGGTGGCGGAACGGTTGCGCGGACGCATTGCGGCGACCGTGGTCCGGCATGCCGGGGCTGAGATCGCCGTCACCGCGTCGTTCGGCGTGGCGACCTATCCCGAGACGGTGAAGGTGCGCGACCAGCTCTTTCCCTCGGCCGACAAGGCCCTCTATATCGCGAAGAACGACGGGAGAAACCTTGTGAGGTCCAGGCCTGCAACGAACGGCAGGACAGCGACTTGAGGCGTCGAACCTAAAGCGTCCGTTTCACCGGATCGCTTGACTTGCGCCCCGCGAACGCTAGCTTTCATCTCGTAGGGGGCGACTGGCTTCGACGGGACTGGTGAAGCTGTGGGCGCGTGCCGAGGTCCTCGGGCACCTCGTTAAACACTCGGGAAAACACCAACTGCGAACAACAACTTCGCCCTTGCCGCCTAACTTTTAGTTAGGCCTGCAAGTGCCCATAGGGAAGCCCGCCCGGGGCGGCTTTATGGGTAACGCAAATCTGGGCTAGCTTGGCGGTGCGCCTTCCGCCGTTGGGCGAAGTAACTGGAGGATTACCTTGCGGTGGGTTGCCCACTGGCCAGCCGTCGGGGACATCAATCGGTGGGATACGCACGTAGTGCCTGTGGTCGATCTAGCTTCGGACCGGGGTTCGATTCCCCGCGCCTCCACTGAGAGAGGTTCTCAGCGATTCCAACGGCGTCCCACAAGGGCGCCGTTGGTCGTTTTTCCCTATGGGCAGCGCTCTCTACTGTTCTTGCGGATTCCCGACAGTGCTCACCGATTTGGGGGTGCTGATGGGGGTATCCTCACCACTTCGAGGTGGCGGTAGTCGTGAAAGGGGGTATCGCCAGAGCACACG
>JBBQDE010000244.1:0-5053 GCA_038319425.1 Gemmatimonadales bacterium | reverse complement strand
CGTGCCACGATTCGTGTTCGGGCTCCTCGCGCTGGTGGGGATGACGGCGCCGGCGATGTACCGCGCCAGTCGGTCGACCATCCGCTAGCGTCGGCTAGCGCTCGCTTCGCTCCGGCGGCAGCGAGGAGCCAGGTACCGTCTTCAGAATCTGCACAGCCCGAGCCTTCGGCTTGACGTCACCGCTCGACGCGGGCGGCACGGTGTGCGTCGGCACGGGGTCGGCATGGATCGTGGCGGGGGCGGGGCGCATCGGCGCGCGCGCCGTCGGGGCGAGGCCGCGAACCGTCCTAGGCGTCACGCGGTCCGAATCGCGACCGGACGCGGTCATGACGTCGGCGGGGTCGGCAAAGGCCGACGTATCGGCCTGCCGAAGATCGCTCGCGAGCGTGCTGTCGCGGGCGAGCACTTCGCCCGGCGACTCCTCCTTCGTGTCGTCGCTACAGGCGACAGCCGACACGAGGACGATGGCCAGCGTCGTGATGGAGAATCGAGTGGACATCGAGAGCCGATCCGGTGGGGGTCGATCGGCTCGTGTTGCGATTCCTGCGCCGCGATGCCGCCGAGAGGGCGGCGCCGCAGAGTCCGTCAGCTCCTCGCGGCGCCGGCGAGTGGCGCCGGCGCGATCAGGAGGCCATGCGCCGGCGTTCGCGGAACGTGCTTCGGCCGATCGCGAACTCCGTCCAGCGTTCGACTGCTTCGTCGAGCTGGGCGACGCTCATCGACGGACCGTCGGCGAGCAGCACCGCGCGATACGCGGCGATGAGCGCGATGCGCCGCTGCTCCAGCCACTCCAACATCGATTCCTGATTCTGTGGTAGTACTCTCCGTCCCGTCATCGGACCACACTCGTGCCCTGGGTGAGACTGCTGGGTAAATGGGGGTCGTGTTCTAACGGACGCAACAATGTCAATGGGGTAACGGTAACGATCGCCGGCTTGCTTCCATACACACAGGCCGCGCCGATCAAGGCGAACAGCCCATTGGCAACGTTGGGCCAATCCTTCCACATGTAGTCCAGTCCGTCCTGTGCACATCCGGTGGAGAGCACGCGGTCTGCTCTCGACCACTGGTCCAATGATGAATCCCCGCAACGACGACGACGGGCACGCCTACGCCGAGGCGCCTGCGGTGGATTTTGCGCAGTACCGTGCGCGCCGGTTGCGCGTGCGCCTCCTGGAGCTCCTCGATGCACTCGTCGTCGCGTTGGAGCGACGCGACCTCCAGGCAGTCTGGGACGTGCTCGACGAGGAGGAGGCGATCCGCTGGTTTCCCTCCGGCCTGCGCGAGGAAGCGCTGGTCATCGCGCGGCTTCCCAGGGCCGCGCTGCGCGCGCCGATGCGCGTGTACCGCTTCTATCATCAGGTGCAGCAACTGGGGGCGGAGCCGCTGGCGCTGGTGGACGACCCCACCCAGCTCGCGCTCGATCTCGCACCCTCGCGTCCCGCCCTCGCCTTTCCCGAGCAGCCGACCGCCCCGCCCGACCAGCCTCGCCGCGGCGGCGGCTCCGACACGCGGCGCTCCGGCTCGCGATAGCAGGACAATCCGCTCCGCGCGCCTTGCCATCAGTGCCGGCGCGCGAGACTTTCCCGCCATGCGTGCCACGCCGGCCCAGTCGCGGGAGCCCATCGCGCCCATCGCGCCCGATCTCTTTCCCCTCCCGCTCGTCGGGCGGCAGGCGGAGCTCGCCCTCCTCGCCGCGCGCCTCGACGCGGTGCGCGACGGGTCGGGTACCACCACGCTGATCGCCGGCGTCGGGGGCGTTGGCAAGTCGCGGCTGGTGAGCGCGCTCAGCCAGCGGGCGGCGACGCAGGGCTGGACCGTCACGATCGGGCGGGCGTATCCCGTCGAGACCGGTGTGCCGTTCGCCGTCTTCGCGGACGCGCTCACGCCGATCGTGCGCGGCATGACGCCGGCCGCGCTCGCGGTGCTCACACGTGGCGAGGGTGCGACGCTCGCCAGCATCTGTCCCGCGTTCGGGCCCACCGGTGGCGGCGCCAGCGCGCGCGACGGTGGCGGCGACGCGAAGGCGCGATTGCTCTGGTCCTTCTCGCAGTTTCTCGGTCAGCTCGCGACCCAGCGGCCGCTGCTCCTCGTGCTCGAGAACCTCCACTGGGCCGACCCATCTTCCCTGGAGCTGCTGCACTTCATCGCGCGCCAGGCCAGCGGGCAGCGCATCGCGCTGCTGTGCACCTACAACGAATCCGCGCTCGACGCGAGCCCGGCGCTTCGCGTCTCCGAGCAGTCGCTGCTCTCCCTCGGCGCGGCGAGCCTCGTCCGTCTGGAGCCACTGACTGCCGAGGTGCTGCACGCGCTCGTGCGTGATGTCTTTCACGCCGACGCCGCCTCGGCGCGCGCCCTCTCCGGGCGCCTCTTCTCGTGGACGCGCGGCAACCCGTTCTTCGTCGAAGAGCTGCTCAAGGCGCTCGTGGGATCGGGAGCGCTGCATCAACGCGGCACGATCTGGCATGGGTTTGAGGCGGAGCCGCCCGACCTGCCGCGCTCCATCCGCGACGCCGTGGCCGCGCGGGTGAACCGGCTTGGGGCGGCCGCGCGAGCCGTCGCCAACCTGGCGGCGGTGGTCGGCACGCGCACCACACACGACGTGCTGGTGGCGGTGAGCGGCATGCCGGAGCGAGACGTGCTCGCGTCGCTCGACGAGCTGCGCGCGCACGACGTGGTGGCGGAGTCGGTGGAGGCGGGCGGCGTGATCCGCTACGAGTTCACGCATCCACTCGTGCGTGACGTGCTCTACGCGGAGCTCGGCATCGCGCGGAGCCGCATGCTGCACGCCACCGTGGCGGAAGCGCTCGAGTCGCTGTACGGCACCGCGGTGGACTCGCATGCCGACGAGCTGGCGTATCACTTCGCGCGGGCCGAGGCGCGCGGGCTCGCGGCGAAGGCGGTACGCTACCTCGCCGCGGCGGGCCGGAACGCGATCGCCCGCTACGCCAATCGGGAGGCCGCCGACTACTTGAGCGCGGCGCTCGAGCAGCACGACCGTGCGCACGACGCACCCGGCTGGGACGCCACGCCGACGATCGACGTGGACGCGCTCGTGGAGAACCTGGCGCAGGTGCGGCAACGCCTCGGCGACTACACGGCCGCGTCGTCGCTCTGGCGGCGCGCGCGCGCCGCAGCCGAACTCGCCGGTGATGTGCCGCGCCTCGCCGCGATCGAGCGACGAATGGGGCTCGCGTCGTACTGGAGCGGCCGCTATCGCGATGCGCTCGCGCATTTCGATGTGGCGCTCGACGCCGCGGCGCGCGCGGCGGACGATGCCCTGGTCGCACGCGTGCGCGTCGCCCGAGCGATGACCCGTCAGGCGCTCGGCGACATGACCGGCGCGCGCGATGACGTGGCCGGCGCGCTGACGATCGCCGAGCGGCTCGACGATGCGGCGGTGCTGGCGCGCGTGCATCGTGCGTCGCTGCTGCTGCACATCTTCATCGGGCCATCGGAGCAGGCGTACGCCGCGGGGCGTCGGGCCATCGCGTTCGCCGAGACGGCGGGCGAGCGTGGCGTGGAGTGGTCGGCGCATTGGGCGATGGCCATGGTGGGCGGGCTCTCCGGCAACGGCGCCGCCATGACGCGGCACCTCGCCGAGGGCGAGCGGCTCGCCGACGAGCTGGGCTCGCCCGTGTTGCGGTGCTGGATGGCCGAGATCGCGATCGAGTACGCGTCCGGCACCGGCGATTGGGACGCGGGCCTGGCGCTGGCCGAGCGCACCATACCGATCGCGCGCGCGTTGGGACAGCGGCTGCTGTTGCCCCGGCTGCTCGTGTGGGCGGCGTTGATCCACCTTCGCCGCGGCGGCACCGAGCGCGCCAAGGAGATGCTGGACGAGGCGTGGGAGCTGGCCGGAGGCGACGCGCCGGCGAACCTCACGGACGTGCACTCGGCCGTCCCCGTGCATGCGGGGCTCGTGACGTACTACGTGGCGACGGAAGATCACCGGCGTGCGATCGAGATCGGCGAGCGCGGCCTGGCGATGGTGGATCGCACCGGCTACGTGGTGTGGGCGGTGCACCGGCTGCTGCCGGGGATGATCGAGGCGGCGCTCTGGCTCCGCGATCTCGAGACCGCGGAGCGATATCGTGACCGCCTGCGCCTGCACTCCGAGCAGCTCGGCCACCAGCTTGGCTTCGCGTGGGTGGATACGTGCGATGCCGTGATCGCGATGCTGCGCGAGGACTACGAGCGCGCCATCCCCCTGCTCCGCAGCGGCGCCGACGCGCTGGACGGCGTGCCGTGGGTGCTCGACGCGGCGCGGGTGCGCCGCAACCTCGGTTGGGTGCTCGGCATCACGGGCGATCGCGACGGTGCGACGCGCGAGCTACGGCACGCGCACGACGTGTTCGTGCAGCTGGGCGCCGAACCAGAGCTCTCGCGGACCCGTGAAGTGATCCGCGAGCTCGGGCTCCGCCCGCCGGCGCGCAGCCAGAGCGTCGGACTGAGCGGGCTCACCGGACGCGAGGTAGACGTCGCGCGGCTCGCGGCGGCGCACAAGTCGAACAAGGAGATCGCCAGTGCGCTCGGCATCTCCCCGCGCACCGTGAGCACGCACCTGTCGAGCATCTTCCTCAAGCTCGAGGTTGGATCGCGCGGGGAGCTGGCGGACGTGGCACGGCGAGAAGGGCTGGTCGCGTAGCTCGGCGCGACGATGGTGTCGTTCCCGGCCACCAGTTCCAGCGGCCGGCGATGGCGAGCAGCGCAGGGCCCACGGCGAGCCGGACGAGCGTGGCATCCAGCACGACTGCGGCCGCGAGCGCCACGCCGAGGATCTTGACGAGCACGAAGTCACCGAGCGCGAAGGCGGCGAACACGACGACCATCACCGCCGCCGCGCTGGTGATCACGCGACCGGAGCGCGCGACGCCGGTGGCCAGCGCCATCCCTTCCGGCGCGCCGCGCGCCCGTGCTTCCGCCACGCGCGCGATGAGAAAGACCTCGTAGTCCATGCTCAGCCCGAAGACCACGCAGAAGACGAGCAGCGGAATGGCGACGAAAGTGCCATCGAGCGGCGCGCGCAGGCCGAGCAGCTCGATACCGTGAC
>JBBQDE010000243.1:0-5064 GCA_038319425.1 Gemmatimonadales bacterium | reverse complement strand
CCGCGCACGTTCTCGCGCGGGACGATGCCCCAGTAGCGACTGTCCTTCGACTCGTAGCGGTTGTCGCCCATCATGAAATAATGCTGTGGCGGCACGACGAGCGGGCCCCAGTTGTCGTGGCTGGGCTGCGACGGGGCCGCGCCGAAGCGCGACTGCTTGAGCTCGTACTTGTGCTGCCACTCGAACAACGGATCCACGTCGCCCGGCTGCGAGGAGGAGGGACCGGGCCGGGCAGCGGCGCCGTAGCCCTGTCGCTGCGGCACGCCGTTCACGTGCAGCAGACCCTGACGCATGAAGAGCGTATCGCCGGGCATGCCGACCATGCGCGTGACGAGCGTGGGCGTGGGATCGGCACCGGCCGCCGCCTCGTCCGCCTGGTACGGCGACACGAACACCACGACGTCGCCGCGCGCTGGCTCGCTGACCGACGGCAGGTGTGAATTGGTGAACGGGATGTGCGGGCCGTACACGGCGCGGTTCACGAACAGCCAGTCCCCGATGAGGAGCGTGGGGATCATGGAGCCGGACGGAATGCGATACGCCGCGATGAGGAAGGTGTTGATGACGAGGTAGATGAGGACGGCGCCAGCGAGCGACTTGACGCTTTCCCACATCGCGCGGATCGGCGAGGCGCCCGAGGTCTTCTTCCCGCGCGCCTGCGAAACGACGTTGGAGGCCATTGAGAACTGAAAGGGGGGAGACGTGAGTGATTGAAATCTCCCTACGAACCACGACCGGGCAAGGGTTTCCGGGGAGACGCGCGAAGGGGCGTGCCGCGAGCGGCACGCCCCTTCGATGCTGCGGATCGAACGCGTATGACTACTTGAGGTGCTTGTTGACGAGCTTCGTCATCTCGAACATGGAGACCTGGCCCTTGCCGCCGAAGATCGGCTTCAGGTTGTCGTCCGCGTTGATGTTGCGGCGGTTCTTGGAATCCTGGAGGCCCTTCCGCTTGATGTAGGCCCACAGCTTCTTCGTCACTTCGGTGCGCGGGATCGGTGAGGAGCCGACAACCATCGCCAGCTGCGGGCTCGGGGTCATCGGCTTCATGAACGCGGCATTCGGTGTGCGCTTGGCCCCCGACTTCTTGGCCGCCTTCTTTCTCGCGCCGGACTTCGCCGCCTTTCTGGCGCCGCCCTTCTTCGCCGAGCCTTTCTTCGCGGACTTCTTGGCGCTCTTCCTGGCGCCCTTCTTCGCCGATTTCTTTGCGGCCATGCTCATCTCTCCTGGGAATGTGAACAGGTTCTCGCACTCAGAGAAACGCTGTACGACGGGCGCAAGATACAATCCCCCATGGGGTGCGCAATAGGAAATTTCCGAATTCTCCCTATGGGAAAGCGAAATTTTCCCTCGGAGAATGGCGCGCCGCGACGATCATGGTGCAGTTCGGCTGCCTGCGCCAACACCGCATTGAGCCATGAGGAAGAGCCAAGCAACGACGCCGTAAGGGAAGGCGGTGGCTTCGTTTGCTGACCCCTTGGCTCCTCCTCAATGCTCACTGCCGTCGGCGCGCGACGACAGCGCCACGCCCTCGAGAAAAGCAGTTTCCCCCTCTACAGCGTCGTCGCGAGCCAGTCCGCCAGCGCCCCGAGCAGGTCGCGTCGCACGCGGAGATTCTTCAACGCGCCGTAGCCGCGCACGTCGCCGCTCGGGTCGTCGAGCATGAGGTGATTCATGCGAGGAAATGTGCGCACGGTCACACGACGGTTTCCTCCAGCACGCATCGCCGCGGCGAGCCGGCCCGCCTCCGCCGCGGGCACCTGACGGTCGGTCTCTCCCTGCAGGATGAGAGTCGGCACGCGGACGCGCCGCGCGGTGGGGAGCGGATCGTAGCCGGCGAACCAGTGCAGCCACCCCGGCGCGGCATAGGCGGAATCCGCCTGGCGCAGCGCGAGGGCGAGGAGCGAATCGCGACGGGCCCGCGGCATCGTGGTGTCCCGTGCGAAGAGCGAGCGGATCTGATCGTCGGCGATCCGACGACCGCGCGACGCGGTGCCAGCGATGAGCACGATGGCACGCAGGCGCGAATCAGCGGCCGCCACCATGGGCGCGATGATGCCTCCCTCGCTGTGGCCGACGAGCCCGAGCCGAGTGGAGTCGATCCCCGCGCGGGAGCGCAGCCACGCGAGCGCGGCGCGAACGTCGTCGGCGAAATCGGCCGACGTGGCGGTGGGCGGTCCCGCGTCGGAGCTGCCCACTCCGCGATCGTCGAGGCGGAGCACGGCGATGCCGCGGCGAGCGAGCGTGTCGGCGATCTCGCGGAACGGGCGGTAGTCCGCCGGCAGCATCGCGCTCGCCTCGTCCCGATCCTCGGGACCCGACCCGGTGATGAGCACGACGGCGGGAACGTCGCCGTGACGCACCGCCGGCAGGGTGAGCGTGCCGACGAGCGTGAGACCGGCCGGCGTGCGCACCTTCACCTCCTCTGCCGTGTAGGGCGCGCCGGCCGGCGCGGCGTACGACACGATGCGTACGGGAGACCAGGCCGCAGCGGGCGCGTCGGCGGGCAGCCGCTCGAACACGACGTTCTGCGTCGGCACCACCGCCCCGAGCAACCGCCCCTCGGCGTCGGTGCGTGCGCGGAGGGCGATGCCGCCCAGCTGCACGACTGCCGAGTCCGACCCCACGCGCGAGACCGTGGCGCTGACCACCTGCCCGCCGATGAGCAGCACGGGCACGCGCGCGGTGTCGCCGCCGAGGGCACGGGCGCGACGCAGGATCAGCTCGAGCGACAGACCGGACAGGTTCACGAACGGGAGCACACCCCGGGTGATCGCGAACCGGCGGTCGGGAATCGTCGAGGTGCTTCCGCTATCCACGACATGCGACATCGCGCTGTCGCCGAGAAACGTCAGCTCGGCACGGCGGGGGGTGTCTGCGCCGCGCGTCGGATCGCCCATCAGGGTCACCACACGCTCCACCGTGCTCGAATCGGTGAGCGTGACCTCCTGCCCGATCCGCAGCAGCGGCGCGCGGAGGAGCAGCCGCCCCTCGAGCCGGCGACCGCTGCGAGAGGCGTTCTCGACCGCCAGCGTGTCGTTGCCGAGGCGAACGAGAAAGACCGCGCGCTCGGTGGCCTGCGCGCCGAGCGCGGGCGCCAGCGCCAACGACGCAAGGGCGACGAGTCGGAGGATCCTCATGCGAGCTTCTCCAATCGGGTGAGCAGCTCCATCATCTGTACGTCGTACGGATCGGGCCCGTCGTCGTCCGCGGCGATCTCGTAGTTGAGCTGCGGCGTCTCGAGGATGAGCGGCACGCCGTGCGAGCGCGGATCGGCGAGCAACCAGCCGAACGCCTCGGCGCCGATCGTTCCGTCGCCGATCAGCATGTGGCGGTCGCGGTTGGACGCGAGCGCGCCCTCGCTGTCGTTCAGGTGGAAGAAGCCCGGCGCCTCCCCCGTCGATAATTCGAACGCATCCAGCACACCGCGCAGAGTCGCGGGCGACTCGCGCAGGTCGTAGCCGCTCGCGAACAGGTGGCAGGTGTCGAGCCCGTAGCCGGTGCGGGGGCGGAGGCGCTTGGGTATGTGGCCAAGGATGGCCCCGACTTCTTCTGGCGTGCGCGCCATCGTACTTCCCGCGCCTGCCGTGTTCTCCACGAGAACGCGCGTGTCGCCCTTCACGGTATCGAGCGCATGGATGATGGCGGTGGCGATCCGTTCCGCCGCCGCCTCTCGGTCGCCATCGGTGGCCGCGCCCGGATGAAAGCACACGGCGCCGACGCCGAGCGCCGTGGAGCGCTCGAGCTCCTTCGCGAGCCCGTCGCGCGCGCGCAGCCACTTCGCGTCGTCGGGCGTGGCGGTGTTGAGCACGTACGCGGCGTGCACGACGATCCGCTCGGGGGCGATCTTCGTCGCGGCGATCGTCTCCCGGAACCGCTCGGCGCGCTCCGGGCGCACGCTCACTCGATCGTTGTAGTACTTGGGAATGGCGGAGAAGATCTGGAGCGCCCGCATGTCGGCATTGGCGGCGCGGCGGGCCGCCATGTGAATGCCGCCGGTGTCCACCGTGTGTGCACCGAAATAGTGCTCCACCTGCCGCCTCCGGGTTTACGGTTTGTCGATCGGGCGCATGCCAAGATCGAGCATGCGCGAGCCGGCAAGGTACTCCACCGATTGCGGATTCTTGAGGCGCGCGAGGCGGCGCACGACATCGGCGATGCGCTCCGCCTGCTCCTGGATGACGCGGAGCGATTCCATCTGGTCGGTGCGCAGCCCATCGTCCATGAGTAGCAACTCGGCGTGACCGAGCAGCGCCGAGAGCGGATTGTTGATCTCGTGCTCGATGGCGATGGTGGTCTCGCCAATGCCGGCGAGCCAGCGCGAGCGGGCGAGCTCCAGCTCCGCGGCGCGGCTGGCCGCGTTCTGCACGACGCGCTGGCCGGCGATCTCGAGCCTGGCTCGGATGTTTTCGGGTGAGCTCGGCTTGGTGACGTAGTCGTCGGCGCCGGCGGCGAGCACGGCCCGCAGATCGTCGCGTCCGTCGCGCGCCGTCACCATGATCACGAACGTCGCGCGTCCCGCCTCGTGCTCGCGGATGAGACGGCACACGGTGAGCCCGTCGAGGCCCGGCATGTTGATGTCGAGCACGATGAGCGGGACGGGCTCATCCTGGAACAGTTGCCACGCCTTCTCGCCGTCCTCGGCCACGACGATCTCGTGACCGAGATCGGCGAGCACCGCGCCGAGCAGGGCGCGGGCGACGGCGTCGTCATCGGCGAAGAGTACGCGCATGGCGGCCGGAGCTCAGCGCACCGTGCCGGCACGCACGACGAGCGTGGCCGAGGCGGCGGTGTCGGGCTCCCACGCCACGGCGATGAGGCGGCCGCGTGCGGCCACGAGCGGATGCGAGGCGATCCCGTCGTCGTCGGACACGGGGAGAATTCGATGCTCGAAGATGTGTCCCATTGTGCGCGACAGGGCGAGACCGATGCGTGGGGTGTTGCTGTTCGGATCCTCGAACGCGACCACCACCAGGTCGCCGTCGGCGGCGACGCTCGTGCGACCGAGCCGCTCACCATACAGGATCGGCACCGGCGCGTGAAAGGTGACCCCGCCGTCCATGG
>JBBQDE010000242.1:0-5082 GCA_038319425.1 Gemmatimonadales bacterium | reverse complement strand
GGTGTCATCCGGCTGCGACGGCGTCGCGAGTCATTGTCCTCGGTTTTGACGAAGCTCGACGAGCAGAGCCAGGCGCTCACGGCGCTGCATGCAACCTTTCGAACCACTTAGTGGCTCGCCACCACGAGAGATGATGAATGGATAGGATTACCGAGCCATCGATCACTCCTGCAGAGTGGGCTCCGCTGCATCGAAAGTTGCTTCAACGATTCCCTGAGATCTGGGCCAACAGCAACCCGAGCGATGTGCCCGACATCCTCTCCCGATTCGGCGAGGAAGCCGTTGCATTTCCGGCACGCTCCGACGAACACGAGCCGATCCGGGCGACGCTGAGGGATACAATTAGGCTGCTACGCTTTTATCTCCGAAATGATGGGAGCGATCTCTGGCCCATTCTCCGCGCAATCGCGTGTCTCGGGCCTGCGGGGAAGGACCTGCATCTTCCGATTCTGATGCTCGGTACCGGACACGATGGGCGTACTGGAGTGGAGCTGGCGCACGCATTTGCGCGCATTGGAGTCACCAAGGGCGGTTCGATCCAGGAGCTGCTCTCCATGTATCTCACAGCGCGGGTTACCGAAACGCGCCGAGCCGCTCGGGAGGCCCTCAGACAATTAGGACCTTCCGAGACGACGGCCATTCTCGACGACCTCGCATCCTTTCCGGGGCTTCTGCGTGCCGTGGCGGACAGTTGGGAGGCCGGCGCGGAAGACAGCACGGTGTTCGAAGCAGCGCGCACGTCCCTCTGTGCACTCATCGAGGCCGATGAGGTTGTGCTGGATGCTCGAAGCGCGCAAAGCCATCGGCCGCCGATGGAACTGGACGAGGAAGCGTTTCTTGACGCGCTCGGCGGCATTGAATCGCCGCTCGAACGCTTACCCGCGCCGAAGTTTCCGTCGAGAAGCGAGGGGGCACGCGCCGCGCGTCTCTCAGCCGCCGGCTGGTTGTTGTCGGAGGGCGTCCCTCTATAAGGCAGACGAGCTGCAGAGGCTTCACTCACGACCACTCTCGACGAAGATGGGGCCGAATCGGACGACGCGATTCGGCCCTTCGTCCGTCCGGGCGTGAAACCCGATGAGCCGATCGACGGGACTTTGCCGCGTTCCTCACCGGGCGGCATCAGACGCCCGCCACGATCACTCCCGAGGAGCCTCTCATGCCGACCGCAAGCCGCCGCGCCCCACGCGTCATCGCGCCGACCCACGAACCCCCGCGCCTGCGTTTGGCCGAGGCGCTCCCGCCGACCGTCGGCGTGACCTACGACTCGGAAGATTACGCGATGCTCAACCGCCCGATCGAGACGGCGCGCCACGCCAAGCGGATCCTGCGCTACCTCCGGCCGCACGCCGGCCACCGACTCCTCGAGGTCGGATGCGGGCGTGGATGGCTCACCCGGCGAATGCAGGAGCGCTGCCCCGCCACCTATGGAGTGGACGTCAACCCGCGGGCGATCGCGCATGGCGTGACGGGAAACCTCGACGTGATGGACGCCGTCGCGCTGCGATTCGAGGACGAGCAGTTCGATCATGTCTACTCGTTCCACGCCATCGAGCACATCGTGGACGCCGCCTCGGCGCTGGCCGAGATGCGCCGCGTTCTCGCGCCGGGCGGCCGCATCCTCCTCGTGTATCCGGCGGAACCGATCCGCGGCCTCTATGCGATGCCAGGCGCGTGGCTCGGGTTCGGCAATCCACTGCTTGCGCGACAACTGCACGTGCACCGGTTCACGCCAGGGCGCATCACGCGCCTGGCGTCGCAGTGCGGGCTCACGCACGTGGAGAGCGCGTTCGACTTCCTCATCACGCCGCAGTTCGTCACGGTGCTCGAGAAGACCTCACGCGCCCCATGACGTCGAACCGCCGGCACGCGCTGCGGATCCTCGCGATACTCGTCGTCGGCGCGCTGCTGGCGGCGTTCGGACGGAACGTGGACTGGCAGTCGGCCGCACATGCGGTTCGCACCGCCGCCCGCGCCCTCCTCGCGACCGCGCACTTCCGGAACCTGCTGTCGCTCGCCATCAAGGGGACGCGCTGGTGGATCTTCCTTCGGCCCATCGGACACGTTCCGCTCATGCTCGTGCTGCGCGCCACCTTCGCCGGCGCGTCGCTCAACAATCTCGTCGTCGCACAGGGAGGCGAGGGAGCGCGCGTGCTGCTCGTGTCGCGCGCCGCGGGAGTCCCGAGCGCCGGCGTGCTCGCTGCGCTGGCGCTGGAGCGCGCCCTCGACGTCGTGAGCTATCTCATCCTGCTCGTCGGCGCGACGTGGATGCTCGAGCTGCCCGCGCACCTCACGCGGTGGCGGGCGGCGGCCGGGGGAGTGTTGGCGCTCGCCGCCGGCGCGCTGGTGCTGCTGGGAGCGAAGACGCGGCATCGCGAATCGACTCGCGAATCGACTCGCGAATCGCCGACGCCCGCCGGGGCGGCGAACCGACTCGTTGCCTACTTCCGACGCGTGCTGGACGGCGTGGCACTCGTGGCGTCACCTGGCCGGCTCGCCGCGGGGATGCTCCTGTCCCTCGCCGCGTGGTCGCTGCAGGTGGCCACCTATCATCTCACGGCGCTCGCGCTGCACTTGCCCCTGCCAGTGGCGGGGTCCATCGCCGCCCTGCTCGCCGTCGCGATCGGCTTCCTCGTGCGCGCCACGCCCGGCAACGTCGGCGTCTTCCAGGTGATCTACGCGCTCGCGGTGCGGCCGTTCGGCATTGCCGAGGCAGCAGCCGTCGCGACGGCCCTGCTGATCCAGACCCTGCAGGTCGTTCCCACCGTCGTCGTGGGAACGCTGGTCGCGCCGCGGCTGGTGCGGGGAACCCGGGAGCTCGCCGAATGATTCCTGAGCCGTGGGGTATCGAACCATCGGCCACCCTTCCGCGCTTGCCACCGACGGGGGGAACGTCTATCTATCATCGGGTAGTCCACAACCGTTGCTCGTGGCGATTTCAAGCAAATTGCGGCCACGTTAATCCCCTGCTAAAGCGCGAGCCCGCACGCCGATCGCGTTTGGGCTCCTTTTTTTTTGGTTGGTGCTCCGCATGTCCGATTCGCTTTCCGCGTCGTCCAATCCGTACCTCCGCGCACTCGCCGAGGGCGTGCTCGTCTATGACGGCGCGATGGGGACGAACATCCAGCGGCACCACCCCACGGCGGAAGACTTCGGGGGCAAGGCGCTGGAGGGGTGCAACGACAACCTCGTGCTCACGCGTCCCGACATCATCCAGTCCATCCACGAGTCGTTCCTCGCGGTCGGCTGTGACGTGGTGGAGACGTGCACTTTCCAGAGCACGCCGCACCGGCTGAAGGAGTGGGGACTGTACGAGAAGGCGCGCGAGCTCAACGTGCAGGCGGCCCGCCTCGCCCGTGCCGCCTGTGACAAGTACACCACACCCGACCGGCCGCGCTTCGTGGCCGGCTCCATCGGCCCCACCGGCATGCTGCCGTCGAGCAGCGACCCCGCCCTCTCCGCGATCACGTTCGAGGCGCTGGCCGAGACGTACTACCTCCAGGCGAAGTATCTCGTCGAGGGGGGCGTGGATGTGCTGCTCGTCGAGACGGCGCAGGACATCCTCGAGGTGAAGGCGGCGCTCACCGGCTTCGAGCGCCTGTTCGTCGAGCTGGGACGCCGCGTCCCCGTCCAGACGCAGATCACGCTCGACGTGAGCGGCCGCATGCTGCTCGGCACCGACATCGACAGCGCGCTGACCACACTCCAGGCCATGCGCGTGGACGTCGTGGGGCTCAACTGCTCCACGGGGCCGGAGCACATGCGCGAGCCGATCCGGTTTCTCACCGAGCACTCGTCGATCCCCATCTCCGTCATCCCGAACGCCGGGCTGCCGCTCAACACGGGCACAGGCGAGGCGATCTATCCGCTCGAGCCGCTGCCGATGGCGGTCATGCTGCGCGAGTTCGTGGAGGAGTTCGGCGTCCGCATCGTTGGCGGATGCTGCGGCACGACGCCCGAGCACCTCGCGGCGATCGTGACGGCCGTGCGCGAGACGACGCCGGCCGCCCTCGCGCCGCACGCCCGCGCGGCGCAGGTCTCGTCCGCCATGCGGGCCACGGCGCTCCGGCAGGAGCCCGCGCCGCTGATCGTCGGCGAGCGCGTCAACGCGCAGGGATCGCGCAAAGTGAAGCGCCTCCTGCTCGCCGACGACTACGAGGGCATTCTCGAGGTCGCGCGCGAGCAGCAGGACTCCGGCGCGCACGTGCTCGACGTGTGCGTGGCGGTCACCGAGCGCGGCGACGAGGCGGACCAGATGTCGAAGCTGGTCAAGCTGATCTCGATGAGCGTCGAGACGCCGATCATGGTGGATTCCACCGAGGCCCCGGTGATCGAGGCGGCGCTCCAGCACATTCCCGGCCGCGCCATCATCAACTCCATCAACATGGAGAACGGCCGCCTGCGCATCGATTCAGTGGTGCCGATCGCGAAGAAGCACGGCGCGGCCCTCGTCGCGCTGACGATTGATCCGGTCGGCATGGCCAAGACCCGCGAGCGGAAGCTCGAGGTGGCTCGCGCGATCTACGACATCGTCGTCGGCGAGTACGGGCTGCGGGCGGAAGACCTCATCTACGACGCGCTGACGTTCACGCTCGCCACCGGCGATCCCGAGTGGATCGACAGCGCGCACGAGACGATCGAGGGGATTCGCCTCATCAAGCGCGAGCTGCCCGGCGTGTTCACCATCCTTGGCGTCTCCAACGTGAGCTTCGGGCTCGACCCCGCGGCGCGTTACGTCCTCAACTCGGTTTTCCTGCACCATTGCGTGGAAGCCGGGCTCGATGCGGCCATCGTCAACCCGGCGCACATCACGCCCTACGCCGAGATCAGCGGCGAGCAGCGCGCGCTGGCCGACGATCTCGTGTTCAACCGCCGGCTCGACGCGCTCCAGCGGTTCATCGACGGCTTTTCATCGGCGACCGAGCTGGCGGCCCGGTCGGAGAAGGAAGACCCGACGGCTGGCATGACGCCGGAGCAGAAGGTCCACTGGATGGTGCTGCACCGGAAGAAGGAGGGGATCGAGGACGCGCTCGACGTCGCCGGCGTGCGCGAGGCGCCCGTGCGCGTCCTCAACGAAGTGCTCCT
>JBBQDE010000241.1:0-5088 GCA_038319425.1 Gemmatimonadales bacterium | reverse complement strand
GCGTGCGGCGCACGCGCGCCTACCGCACCACCGAGACCGAAGATCCCCAGCCCGCGTCGGCGCGCTGGGCCATGCGTCGCCTGCGCGACCTGAAGCACGCCGCCGCCGATGTCGCCGCGGCGGTGGGCCGCCTCGACGTGCGCCCCGTGCTCACCGCGCATCCCACCGAGTCCACGCGCCGCACCCTGCTTGCGCTTCAGGCGCGCGTGGCCGACCTGCTGCTCGCTCGCGAGCACGCGACCCCGGCCGAGCGGCGCGCCTTCGAAGAGCATCTCGATGGCGAGGTGGAGCTGCTGTGGACCACGGCCGAGGTGCGCCAGGACCGGCCGTCGGTGAAAGACGAGGTGAGCACGGTGCTCTGGTACCTCGAGACGCGCCTCATCGATGCGAGCACCGCCGCCCGCGACGCGCTCGTGCGTGCGTTCGAGGAAGAGTTCTCGACGACGGCGGCCGACGTCGCCGACGCCACGCCCATCCGGCTCGGCAACTGGGTCGGCGGCGACCGCGACGGCAACCCGTTCGTCACCCCCGACGTCACCGTCGCCACCGCTCGCCGCGCCTGCTACGCCATCCTCGGCCGCTACCGCGCCAAGGTGGACGAGCTGATCGACCGGCTGTCGCTGTCGGCGCACATCGCACCGCCGACGGACGCGCTCGTGCGGTCGCTCGACCTGGATCGCGAGCTGCTGCCGGCCGTGTGGGAGGCGAATCGCGCCCGCAACGCCGATGAGCCGGTGCGCCTCAAGCTCACCTACATCGCCGCCCGCCTCGAGGCGACGCGACGTCTCACCGCGTCGCGCGATGCGGCACGGCCGGCGCGCGAGCCGGCGGCGTATCGCGACGCCGCGTCGTTCGAGGCTGACCTCGTGCTCGTGCGCGACTGCCTCCTCGCGGCCGGTGCCGCGCACGCCTGCCGCACCACGATCGGACCGCTGCTCGCGACCCTGCGCGCGCACGGGCTGCACGGCTACCTGCTCGACGTGCGCGACCATTCCGACGTGCACCGCGCCGCGCTCGACGACATCACCACGCGCCTCGGCGCGCCCTCCCTCGAGGGCGAACCGCTTCGCGCCGAGCTGCTCGGCCGGCGACCGCTCGTCGGTGCGCAGGCCGTGCTGGCCGACGACACGCGCAAGGTGCTCGACACCTTCCGCGCCGTGCGCACCATCCAGGACGAGCTGGGCGAACGGGCGGCGAGCACCTACATCGTGTCGATGACGCGCAACGGCGACGACCTGCTGCGCGTGCTCCTGGTCGCCCGCGAGACCGGGCTCGCCGATCTCGCCGCCGATCCGCCGACCTCGCGGATCGACGTCGTGCCGCTGTTCGAGACGCTCGACGACCTCGATCGCGCCCCCGAGGTGATGCGGGCGCTGCTCAGCGATCCCGTGTACACGCGCCAGCTCGCCGCGCGCGGCAACCGGCAGGAGGTGATGATCGGCTACTCCGACTCCGGCAAGGACGCCGGCATCCTCGCGTCGTCGTGGGCACTCTATCGCGGGCAGGAGGCGCTGGCTGCGCTGTTCGACGAACACGGCGTCGCCTTGCGGCTCTTTCACGGGCGTGGCGGCAGCGTCGGCCGCGGCGGTGGCTCACCCGTGTACCGCGCCATCGCCGCGCTGCCGCCGCACACGATCGACGGCCAGCTCAAGATCACCGAGCAGGGCGAGATCATCTCGCAGCAGTTCGGCCTCCTCCCCATTGCCGAACGCACCATGGAGGTGACGCTCGCCGGCGTGCTGCTGCAGGAGTTCACCGACTGGCGCGACGACGTGCCCGCGTCCGAGGTGGAGAGCTTCCGCATGCGCATGACGACGCTCGCCGACCGCGGGCTCGCGGTGTACCGCGCACTGGTGCACGAAGGCGACGCGCTGTTCGCGCTCTTCCGCACCGCCACGCCCATCGCCGAGCTGGCCGACGCGCGCTTCGGCTCACGGCCGGCGTATCGGCCCGGCGCCGCGCCGGGCATCGACGGGATTCGCGCCATCCCCTGGGGGTTCGGGTGGACACAGATCCGCCTCATGCTCACCGGATGGCTCGGCGCGGGCACCGCGCTGGCCGATGCGGTCTCGACGCCGGACGGGCTGGCGGCGATGCGCCGCATGGCGAGCGTGTGGCCGTTCTTTGACGACCTGCTCGGCAAGATCGAGATGGTGTGTGCGAAGACCGATCTCGAGATCGCGCGGCTCTACGTGGAGCAGCTCGGCGGCGACGTGGCGCTGCTCGCGCAACTGGAGGCGGAGTATCACCGCACGGTCGACGCGGTCCTCCGCATCCGCGGCCGCGAACATCTCGCGGGCGACGTCCCCGTGCTCCAGTCGGCCATCGGGCTGCGCAACCCGTACGTCGATCCACTCTCGCTGCTCCAGGTGGCGCTGCTCAAGCGCAAGCGCGCGGCGACGTCACCGGAAGAAGCGGAGCGCATCGAGGAGGTGCTCGCCACCACGCTGAGCGGAATCGCGCAGGGGCTGCGCAATACGGGGTGAATCGGTGCACCGCACCACGAAAGTGGGGACGGCGAGCTCGCCGTCCCCATTTTTCGTTTCGTGGTGCGACTCGGTTCAAGGCGTTCAAGGGGTCAGACCCCTTGAACCGACCCCTTGATCCGCGCCCGCGAAGGATCAGACGGCGGCCGTCTCGTTCTTCCGGCGACGCCGGCCCAGCGCGGCGAGTCCGACCAGCCCCGTGGCGAACAGCGCCATCGACGCCGGCTCCGGCGTGACCGTGGTGGCCGCGGCGACGTTGAAGCCGTGCCAGTACTCGCTCGGATTGGTCGAGAACTCAAGCGTCGTCACGTCGCCGGTGAACTGGATCACGCCGTGTCCCTCGTAGCCGGTGAGCGTCAGTCCATCCGCGCTGGCGATCATCGGTCCGTTGCCCCAGTAGCCCTGGCCCTGGTCCACGATCGTGAACGGCGTGTTGAAGGAATAGCTGACGCCGTAGTTCGGCCGGCCGATGCTGACGAACGCCATGTAGAGCCCACTCACGCTCTGGTCGAACGTCAACGTGTTCTTGCCGGCTTCGTTCAGAGCGATCATGTCGGCTTCGACGGGCGCGTTGACCGCGTCGTACGCTGCCCACGGGGTGCCGCCCGGCGTGCCGTCCTGACGCCAGTAATCGTACTCGCCGCCCGTGTAGTAGAAGGCCGCCGGGCCCGTGTAGGTCACCCCGACGATGGTACCGCCGAGGTTCATCGTGCCGTAGAGCGTGTTGGCCGGCTGTCCTGCCGACGGCGGCGCCCAGTCCACCCAACTGAGCTGCGCCTGCGCCGTGGCGGGAAGCAGCGCGCCCGCCGCAAGCGCGAGCGCGGCGAGCGTGCGGCGCGTGTACCGAATCCGATCGATCATCTCTTCACCTCAGGTCACCAATGGGGGAATACGTCGTCGCCAGCGCAGCCTTTCATCGGGGGGGACCCGTTTCTTCACGGGGAGGACGTGAAATCGCGGATACGCCGGCTCGGTCGTGGTGCCAACGGCCGAGCCTGATTGCAAACCTGTGACCGCCGTCACAGCGTTTGGTATCTCATTGTAAATCAAGAAGTTGCGATTTCAGGCGGCACTCCTGAAGTGTGGCGTGCACGCAACGCGTGGTTGCGTGCGAGCCACGTCGCCGCCACGTAGCTGATCATCGGTCGCGCGCAAATCGTTGCCGGTCACTTCATTTCGCGGCATGCCTGACGTCGACACACGATCTCCGCTCGAGGTAGCGCTCGTCGGTTACGGCCTTGGCGGCTCGGCGTTCCATGCGCCGCTCGTCGCGGCCACACCCGGACTGCACCTCGCCGCCGTCGTCACGCGCGACCTTGGCCGGCGCGCCGAGGTCGCGCGACGCTACCCCGATGCGCGAGTGCTCGACTCTGTCGACCAGCTCTGGGCGATGGCGACGAAGCTCGACGTCGTCGTCGTCAGCTCGCCGAACGCGACCCACGTGCCGTACGCGCGCACCGCGCTCGACGCGGGGCTGCATGTGGTGGTCGACAAGCCGTTCGCGCCCACGGCGGCGGAAGCGCGCGAGGTGGGTGCGCTCGCCGACCGCATGTCGCGGCTCGCCATCCCGTTCCAGAACCGGCGCTGGGACGGCGACTTTCTCACCGTGCAGCGGCTGCTGCGCGACGGTGCGCTGGGCACGGTGCATCGCTTCGAGTCGCGCTTCGAGCGGCTGCGCTCCACCGTGAAGCCCGGATGGGCCGCGGTCGGCGCGGGCGAGCGCGGTGAGGGAATCGTGTACGACATCGGCGCACATCTGGTCGACCAGGCGCTCACGCTGTTCGGGCCGGCCTCTGAGGTCTACGCCGAGACGGAGCGACGGCACCCCGACGTGGTGGTGGAGGACGAAGCGTTCATCTCCATCCGTCATGTTGCTGGCGTACGGTCGCACCTGTACATGAGCGCGGTGGCCGCACAGCCGGTGCAGCGTATCGCGGTGTGGGGCTCGCGTGCCGCGTACGTGAAGCACGGCCTCGACGGACAGGAAGCGGCGCTCCGGGCGGGCAGAATCCCGGACTCGCCGGGCTGGGGCGCCGAGCCGCCGGAATCGTGGGGATGGCTGGGCTCCGCCGAGGCGCGGCGGCAACAGCCCACCGAGCCCGGCGCGTATCCCGCGTTCTACGCCGGCGTCGAGCGCGCGATTCGCGGCGGAGAGCCGCCAGTGACGGTGTCGGAGGCGGTGGCGACCATCACCGTGCTCGAAGCCGCGCATCGATCCGCTCGCGAGCATCGGATCGTGTCCGTGTGAGGACCTCCATGTTCGGCGCATGGCCACTCAAATCCGACCGATGACCAATCTCGACACCGTTGCCCGGCAGGCCCTGCTCGACAGTCACTTTCGTCCCGATCTCGACGCTGCCGCGCAGCGCGAAGTCGACTCGCTGCGCAGCACCGCGGTGGCCGATGATGCGCGCGACCTGCGCGACCTCGCGTGGAGCTCCATCGACAACACCGAGTCGAGGGATCTCGACCAGGTGGAGCTCGCCGAGTCGCTCCCGGATGGCGGCGTGCGCCTTCGCATCGGCATTGCCGACGTGGATGTGTTCGTGGCGAAAGGCTCGGCACTCGATGCGCATGCCGCCGCCAATGCCACCTCGGTGTA
>JBBQDE010000240.1:0-5097 GCA_038319425.1 Gemmatimonadales bacterium | reverse complement strand
TCTTCGTCAACGACATGGTCGTCTCCGATCCTCGCTTCCCGTTCGGCGGCGTGAAGTCGTCCGGCTATGGGCGCGAGCTGTCCGATCTCGGGATGCGCGAGTTCACGAACATCAAGACGGTGCGGATCCGCACCGGCGGCGAGGCGCAGCAGGGGCACACGGAGTAACGCGACCTGCGCCGCGAACCGCGAAGTACCGCTTCGTCGTCTCCGGTCACGTTCCCTGGTCGCCGCCGGCGCGCACGCGCCGCTCCACCGTGCGCAGGATCACACGCACCGTGGTGCCACGGCCGAGCGACGACTCGATCTCCACCTCTCCGCCCCAGCTCTCGACGAGTCGGCGCGTGATGGCGAGTCCGAGCCCGCTCCCGCTCGTGCGCGTGGAGAAGTGCGGCTCGAAGATGCGCGGTAATACGTCGGCCGCGATGCCGCCGCCGTCGTCCGCGACTTCCACCACGATGGCCGGCGCGCCGGCGGCGGTCGCGCCGCGACGGACCGACGATCGCACGAGGTGCGCATTGGCGAGTCGTGCGTTCTCGAACACGTTCAGCAGCACCTCGCGCAGCTCGTCTCCCCGCGCGAGGGCAGAGGGCAGCGCGTCGTCCGTCGCCAACGTCCAACGCACCTGACTCTCCCCTAACGTCTCCAGCGCCACGACGTCGCGCACGACGGTCGGGATGTCGGTCGGCTCGGCCGGTGCGCGCTCTTCGGGCCCTCCGCCGTAGCGGCTGAACGCCCGCGCGATCTCGTCGAGCCGGTCGATCTCGGTGAGGATCCGTGAAACGTTCTGTTCGAGAATCTCGTCGAAGTCGTCGCGGCCGTGCGCGCGCCGCAAATGCTGCACGCCGAGCCGGATGGGCGTGAGCGGATTCTTGATCTCGTGGGCCACTTGTCGCGCCATCTCGCCCCAGGCCAGCACGCGCTGCGCGCGTGCGAGCTCCGTCACGTCGTCGAGCGTCAGCACCGCGCCGCCTCGCGCCAGTCGCGTGAGCTGGCCGCGCAACGTGCGCCCGTCGCGTTCGAGCTCGAACCCATCCTCCTCCTGGTCCGAGCGGAGGAAGCGTGCGACGCGCGTCGCCACGGCCGTGGCGGAGATTCCATTCACCGGGGCTCCGGGGGCGGGGATACCGGGCAACAGCTGCTCAGCGCGAGGATTCGCGAGGATCACCCGGCCCGCGTCGTCCACCGCCACGACACCGCTGGCCACCGTGCGCAGCACGGCGTCGGTTCGCCGCTGCGCTTCCTCGAGCGCGGCGCGGCTCGCCCCCAGATCTTCCGCCATCGCGCGAAACGCGCTGAACACCGGCAGGAACTCGCTCGCCGCATCGCTGCCCAAGGGCACTTCGCGCTCGCCGCGAGCCACGGCACGCGCGGCCGAGCGGAGGGCACCGATCGGCCGGGCGAGCTGCCGCGCCGCCAACCCGCTCAGCCAGAGCGCGGCCGCCGCGCCCAGCGCGGTCGCGAAGAGCACCAGCACGCCGAGGTCGCGACGACGCCGGTCGAGCAGCACATCGTCCACCCGCGCGGGCGCCGCGATCACCAGGTTCAACCCCGACGCCGAGGGCAGCACGCGATAGCCCAGCATGCCCGTCGCACCGGGCAGTGCTTCCGGACGCGTGGCGCTTACCTCTTCCGCCACCCTCAGCTCGAGCGACACCTCGGGCCGCATCAGCGTGCCCATCGGTGCGAGCTCGGCGAACAGCGAATCGCTCGCGTCCACCAGCACGCCCGACTGATACAGAAGAAGCTTCGTGTCGAGCCGCTGGCTCTCGGACCGCAGCCAGTCGGGACGCCCGCCGTGCACCGCGCGCATCGTCTCGGCCACGAGCAACCGGCGCGAGGCCTGCGCGTCGTCGAACAGCTGCCGCCACGACCAGACCGCGAACGTGGCAGCCGGCACGAGGAAGAAGAGAAAGAGGCCGAACGACAACCGGGTGCGATAGCTCGGCACGCGCTGTCGTCGCAGCCGGATCCATCGTCCGGCGCGCCCATCCGCCACCGCGCCGAGCAGCCACACCACCGCGACTGCGCCGAAGTCGAGCAGCAGCAGGAGGCCGCCGCGCGGCACGAGCGAATCGAGACCGCGCAGATCCACCTCGAGGTGCGCGCGAGCGGGTCCGGTGGGACCGAGCGTCGGCCAGTCGCCGTGCAGCTCGGTCCCTTCGCGGCGCCAACGCACCGTTTCGCGGAGCGACAGCGAATCGGGCACGACCTGCACGACGTACGGCGGCTCGTTGCTCTCTCCCGACGGGAGGCCGAACCAGCGCGCGTACGCATCGTTGCCGATGAGGCGCGTGCGCGGCGCCACGAGAATGGTGAGCGCCCCGCCTCGCATGGGCACGGCCACGACGCGCACGCCGTACGCGCTCACCCGCGTCGAGGTCACCACGAGGCGCCCCGTGCGCGCCGCGGCCGTCGCCGCCATCGCCACCGTGTCGAACGCCACGTCGAACGGCGCCGATCCGAACGTCGCGAGCGGCGTGGCGCCCTCCCACGCCGTGAGCGCCACCGGATAGCCGGATGCTGCGAGATCCGAGGCGAGGTACCGCTCGAGCAACCGCTGCGCGGTGCGCGGCAGCACGTCGTTCCGCGACGACGCGGCGAGGCGATCGGCGAGCGCGGCGCCGTACGCGTCAGGACCGTCGAGACCGCGCACGTCGCGTTCGGCGAGCTCGACTCGCCCGCGAGACGTCGCCCCCCACACCACCGTGGTGGCGCCCAGCCCCGCGATGGTCGTGGCGGCGAGCAGCGCGCGACGCGACGGCCGAGCGAGGACGAGCGCGGCGACGGCCAGCGTCCACAATCCACTGTACCACCCCGGCCACTGCCCCGGCGCATTCCAGACCAGCGGCGCCGCCCCGGCCGCGAGCAGCGCCACCGCGGGTCCGGTCCAGATAGGCACACCTCGACGCCCACCCAGCGCGACACGTCCCGCCCAGCCCGCGAGCACGAGCAACGCCGTCGCCGCCAGGCAGAGCGGCACGTTCCAGATCAGCCAGAGCGCCGCACCCGCTCCGTACGACGGCGGGGTGATACCGTGCGCGAGCGCGCCGAGGATGAATGGACCGAAGCCCACCGTGAGCGCGGCGAGCAGCCCCCCTGCCCAGCGCGGCAGGCGATTGCCCGTACGACGCACGACCAGCAGCACCGCCAGCAAGAGCGTGGCCGAGGTGATCATGAGCGCGGCCGCGTTGGCCGTGTAGGCGCGGCCGGCTGGAAAGAAGTAGACCGACGGGTCGAAGAGCCGTGAGCGCTGGGAGAATTCGCTCAGCGGAACGATGGAGATGCAGCGAAGCACCACCAGCACGCCTGCCGCGGTAACGATGGCGCCAGCTTGTCGCCGCGCCACGGCGACGAGAAACGCCGCGAGCGCGATGATGAGCGCAACGCCCACTCGTACGCGTGCGCGCTCGAGCAGACGGAACCGGACCTCGCCAGCCGATGGCACGAGCGCGCGCGCGACGAAGAGGGGGCGGTCGTTGTCCATGTACCGCAACGCTCCCGGCGCGACGGTATCGCTCGGCGGCCCGAACGAGAACCCCTCCGACACCTCATCGCTCGGTAGCCGCTGCGCCAGCCCGCGCGTCAGGCGGTCGGCGGGCGGCGCGACGTACAACAGCGACGTTGCGACTGCACGGACTCCGCCGCTGTCCAGCGCGGTGTACAGCGTCAGGCCGAACGGCGTCGCCACGACGCCGGACGGTCGGCTGAGATCGCGGGGGTTCGCGTGCAGCGTGCCCGCCCACGAGTCGAGCGTGTCACCGCGCAGCAGGAAGATGGCGCGATGGCCGTCATCGCCGATCGCACGCTCGAGTGCGGACACTGTGCCCGCGAGGTCAGCGATTCGCGGGGTGAGGGCGGCGCCGCGATGCGTGGCGCGACGCAACCGCGCAAGCTCGTCGTTCACCGCCTCGCGAAGTCGATCCTGCTGCGCGGAGGATCGCGTCGCGCCAACGGTGGCGGGCGATCGGGAAAAGCTGTCCAGGCGCAGCTCGGCACGGCCCGCCGCAACGTCAAGCGCGACGAGTGCTGCCAGTGAGACGGCCAGCGGCATGCGCAGCGCGGGCGACGTCCATCGAAGCCAGGCAATGACGGCGATCGCCGTAGCTATCAGGCAGCCGGCGACGTACTCTATCCCGGGTTCGGCGAGCCACCCGCTCGCCAGCCGCAGCGCCGCCGCCGCGGCGGCCGGCGCGACGAGCGCACGGAGTCCGGTGGCCGGTATCGATCGCCTCAGCGTCTCGCGCAGAATGACCTACCCCTCCCTCACGCCGGCCACTACCACGGCACGACGCATCAAGGAGATGCGTCCTGACGAGATCGCGGCCGTCGTCAAGGCCGATCCGCGGCTCATCATCCCGGTCGGCACTTGCGAGCAGCACGGACGGCATCTGCCGCTCGGGTCCGACACGCTCATCGTCGAGCACCTTTGCGACGATCTCTCGGCGGAGTTCGGACTCCTGCGCGCACCCACCCTGGAGTATGGCGTCAACGTGGCGACCGAGCGCGGCTTCGCCGGCAACGCCTCGCTGCGGAAGAAGACGCTCCACCGGATGCTGAACGACCTGCTGGACACGTGGGAATCGACCGGGGTGAGGGAATTCATCCTGCTGACGGCGCACGAACACGATCCGCACCAGGAGGCGCTGTCCACCGTGACCACCACGGAAGCCCGCGTGCGCGTCGTCGACATCTTCTCCGTGGACCTGCGCGAGTTCCTCGAGGGGCAGGCCGAGCCGATGCACGGCGACGAGGTGGACACCTCGCTGATGCTGTTCATCGCCCCCCATCTCGTGCGACTCGATCTCGCGGAAGACTATATGATGTCGCGCGACGAGCTGCGGCGATACCGGCGGGGCTGGCTGAAGATCCCCGCCGGCAGCTCGGGGTCCATCGGCCGCCCCTCCCTCGCGACGGCGGAGAAGGGCGCCGCGATCTACGCCCGCATTCGCGACCGCGTGCGCAGCCGCGTCTTCCTCTCCCCGGATCCGGACGACGACGACTGAGCGGCCAGCGGTCTCCCCTGTGATACGCCCTGAAACCCTCCTCCCACCTGGGCCGTATGGGAGCACGACCCCACACATAGGACCCATCCGAA
>JBBQDE010000239.1:0-5144 GCA_038319425.1 Gemmatimonadales bacterium | reverse complement strand
GAGGCGACGACCTTCCCACCCGCGCTCCTGCCGCACCACCCGACGCTGGTGCACTACCGCGACCTGTTCGGCCGCCTCGCGCTTGGCCGGTACGCGATGAACAGCGCCCTCGTCGCGACGGTCACGACGATCGGCGCGCTCGCGATCAATGCGTCGGCGGGTTACGCGTTCGCCAAGCTCCGCTTCCGCGGGCGCGACGCGACCTTTCGCGCCATGGCGGCGGGCCTCGCGATCCCGGTGCAGGTCGCCATGCTGCCGCTCTTCCTGCTCATCAAATCGCTGGGGCTCGTGAACAACTACGGCGGCGTGATCATTCCCGGCCTGTCCAGCATCTTCGGCATCTTCCTCGTGCGCCAGTATGCGCTGGCCATTCCCGACGACCTGCTGGACGCTGCCCGCATCGATGGGGCGGGGGAGTTTCGCGTCTTTCGCTCCATCGTGCTGCCGACCATCCAGCCGGTGCTGGCGACGCTTGCGTTATGGACCTTTCTCGCGACGTGGAACGACTTCATGTGGCCGCTGATCGTGCTCAGCGACGACCGCCGCTACACGCTGCCCGTCGCGCTGGCGGGACTCGTGGGTGAGCACGCGCAGGACGTCGAGCTCATGATGGCGGGCGCCGTGATCACGGTGCTGCCCGTGCTGATCCTCTTCCTCATGCTGCAGCGCTACTACGTGGACGGCGTCACCGAGGGGAGCGTGAAGTGAGACGGAGTCGCGTGGCGTCGCTCTTCCTGATCGCGTTGTTCGGGCGAATGGCGCTCGCGCAGTCCCCCGCGCGGCCCTCCCGCGTGCTCGAATCGTTCGACGACGTGTCCCTTTTCCAGTCGCTGCCGTCGGACGGCGTGCAGCTCGACCTGCGCGCCGACTCGGGCGTCGCCGGTCGTGCGCTGCGGATGGAGTTCGACTACCACGGGCGTGCCGGGTACGCGGTGGCGCGCCGCAGGTTCGCGCTTCCGCCCTTGCCGCCATACTGGGCGATCACGTTGTGGGTGCGTGGCGAGGCGAAGCCCAACACGCTCGAGCTCAAGCTCGCCGACTCGAGCGGGCAGAACGTCTGGTGGATGCGACGGCCGGATCTGCGCGTCTCGAAGGGATGGACGCAGCTCCGCTTCCGGCCCTCCGACCTGAGCTTCGCCTGGGGACCGCTGGGTGGCGGACCGCCGCGCGGCATCGCTGCCATGGAGATCGCGTTCACGGCGGGGCAGGGCGGCGCGGGCTGGCTCGCGCTCGACGATCTGTCGCTCACGGCGCTCGCGCCGCCGGTGCCCGACCGGATCCGGCCCAGCGTGACGGCCTCGTCGAGCCTTCTCTCGCGGCCGCCGGCGCTCGTGGTGCCGGTCGATTTCGCCGCCGCGCCCCGTGATGCCGAGGTCGCGACCGATGGGTCGGGCTGGCGCAGCGGCGGCGACGGCGAGCAGTGGCTCGCGCTCGACTTCGGCGGCCCGCGTCCCTTGAGCGGGCTGGTGCTGGACTGGTCGCCGCAGGACTGGGCGGTGGACTACGACATCGAGACGAGCGACGATGGGCATGCGTGGACGCTCGTGCGTGCGGTGCGCGGCAGCGGCGGCGGGCGACGGTTCGTGCATCTTCCCGGCCTCGAGCCGACCAAGCTCCGGCTCCTGCTCAAGCGGAGCAGCCGAGGCACGCGTTACGGCTTGAGCGCGCTGCGCGTGCTCTCCGACAGCGTCGCCTCGACGCGCGCCGCGTTCCTCGAACGCGTGGCGCAGGGCAGCGCGCCCGGCGTGTGGCCGCGTCCACTCACCGGGCAGCAGTCGTACTGGACCGTGCTCGGCGTGCCGCGCGACGAGCGCGACGTGCTGTTCAGCGAAGACGGGAGCATCGAGCCGGCTCCCGGCGGCTTCTCCATCGAGCCGTTCCTTCGCGCAGACGGTCGTCTGCTCACGTGGCGCGATGGCGTCACGTCGCACTCGCTCGAGGGTGGAATGCTCCCGATTCCCACCGTGCGCCGAATGGCGGGCGATCTCGCGCTGGCGACGACGGCGTTCGTGAGCGGCGCACCGGGCCGGGCGGAGATCTGGGCGCGCTATCGCGTCGTCAACCGCCTCGCGCGCACGCGCTCGGTGCAGCTCTTTGTCGCGGTGCGGCCGGTGCAGGTGAATCCACCGTGGCAGTTTCTCGGCGTGGCGGGCGGCGCGGCGACCGTGCGAACGCTGCGCTGGCGCGGGCGTAGCTTGACCGTCAACGACTCGCAGTTGGTCGTGGGCATCACGCCACCGTCGGCCGGCGGCGTGGTTCCGTTCGACGCCGGCTCGGTGGTGGACGTCATCCGCACCGGCGACGTTCCGGCGGCGAGCACCGTTGCCGACCCCACCGAGATGGCGGAAGGCGTGATGTTGTGGCGCCTCACGCTGGCTGCGCGCGACAGCGCCGACGTGTGGGTGGCGATGCCGGCCCGGCCGCCGAAGGGCGCGCTGGCGGTCGTACCCGACGCCTCGGATGCGGCCGAAGCGGACGAGGTGGGCGACGCACACCTCTCGGCGGTGCGCAATGAGTGGAACAAGGAGCTGGCAAGCATCGACGTGACGCTCCCTGGCGATGGCGCGCAGTTCGCGCGGACGTTGCGCACCGCGGTCGCGCACGTGCTGATCAACGCGAAGGGCCCCGCCATCCAGCCCGGCACGCGCAGCTACCGCCGAAGCTGGATCCGCGACGGCGCCCTCACGTCATCGGCGCTGATGCGCCTCGGCCACGCGGCGTACGCGGGCGCGTTCCTCGACTGGTACGTGCCCAGCGTGTTCGCGAACGGCAAGGTACCGTGCTGTGTCGATCACCGCGGCGCCGATCCGGTGACGGAGAACGACGCCGATGGCGAGCTGCTCTACCTCGCCGCGGAGTACTTCCGGATCACGCGGGATTCCGCGACGATCCGATCCCACTGGCCTGTTCTGTCGCGTGTGGCGGCTCATCTCGACTCGCTGCGCAATTCACGGCGCACCGCCGCGTACCGCACGCCGGACTCGCTGCTCGTGTTCGGTCTCCTTCCGCCGTCGATCAGTCACGAGGGCTACTCGGCCAAGCCGGCCTACTCGTACTGGGACGACTGGTGGGGCGTGCGCGGCCTCGATGACGCCGGGCTGCTGGCGCGTATCGGCGGCGACGCGCCGACTGCGGCGCGATATGCGGCGGCGGGGCGCGAGATGCGCGCCGACGTCGTGGCGTCCGTCGCGCGATCGATGGCAGTGCATCGGATCAAGACGCTGCCCGGCGCGGCCGAGCTGGGCGATCTGGACCCGACATCGTCGACGATGGCGCTCGAGCCGGCGCAGGCACTCGGCGACCTGCCGCACGCCGCGGTGCAGGCGACGTTCGACAGCGCGTGGGCGACGCTGGAGCGCCGGCAGCGCCCCGGCTCGACGTGGGACGTGTTCGTGCCGTATGAGTGGCGCGACGTGGGTGCATACGCCCGGCTCGGGCAGCCCGAGCGGGCGCACGCCTACGCGGCGTGGCTCATGACGATGCGACGCCCGGCGGCGTGGAATCAGTGGAGCGAAGCGGTGTGGCGCGAGCCGCGCACGCCGAAGTTCATCGGCGACATGCCGCATGGGTGGGTGACATCGGACTTCATGCGGGCGACGATCGACATGATCGCGTACGAGCGCGAGCGTGATTCCACGCTCGTGGTGGGCGCGGGAATTCCGATCGTGTGGGCGCGCGCCGCGGGGGGGGTCACGGTACGCGGCCTGCGCACGTGGTGGGGCGCGCTGAATCTGCGGGTCGAGCCCGTAGGAGGGAACGTGCGCGTGACGATCAGCGGTGTCGCGCCGCCGGGTGGCGTGGAGCTGCGCGCCCCGTTCGGCGTGGCCGCACGCGACGTGCGCGTGAACGGCCAGCCCGCCGCGCTCATCGATGCCGGCCGCGCCGTGCTGGTGCGCGCGCCGGCCACTGTGGAGTTCCGCTTTTGAGCGCCGCGCCGATGCCGACCCGCCCGTCAGTCGCCGAGCGCGCCGCCGTTGCTGCGGATCACGTCGCGGTAGAAGAGCGCGCTCGCCTTGGGCGTGCGCTCCTGCGTCTCGTAGTTCACGTGCACGATGCCGAAGCGCTTGGAGAAGCCGAGGCTCCACTCGTAGTTGTCGAGCAGGCTCCAGGCAAAGTAGCCGCGCAGGTCGGCGCCCTTGGCGATCGCTTCGCGGCACGCCTTGAGGTGCTCGCGATAGTACCACACGCGCAGCGGATCGTTGACGGCGCCGTCGATGGCGTGCGGCGCGTCGTAGAACGCGGCGCCGTTCTCGGTGACGTAGAGCGGCATGCGGCCGTAGCGCTCGGTCACCCAGAGCAGCGTACGAGCGAGCGAGGGCGGGTGCACTTCCCAGCCGGTCTCGGTGTACGCGTGCTCCGGTTGCCGCACGTGGGCGATGCGCACGGGAAGCGCGGTGGGATCGTCGCGCACCACGCCGCGCGTGTAGTAGTTGATGCCGAGGAAGTCGATCTTCTGCCCGATGAGCGTGAAGTCCTCGGTGGGGAAGTCGGGCCACGCCGGACCGAAGATCTCCGTCATCTCCTCGGGATAGTGTCCCTTGAACACGGGATCGAGATATTGCCGGTTCATGTACGCGTCGCCGCGCCGCGCGGCCCGCACGTCGTCGTCACTTGCGGTCGCGGCATCCTTGGGCTCGAGGTTCACGACGAGCCCGATCTGTCCGGCACGCGACTCGGCGCGGAACGCCTGCACCCCCATGCCGTGGGCGCGCATGAGGTTGTGGCTGGCGATCGGCGCCTCGAACAGGTTGCGGTGGCCGGGCGCCAGCGCGCCGTGCAGGTACCCGCCGTCGGTCACGACCCACGGCTCGTTCAGCGTGGCCCACATCGGCACGCGGTCGCCGAGCCGGCCGAACACGACGCGCGCATACGCGCCGAACCAGTCGGCGACGTCGCGATTGAGCCAGCCGCCGCGGTCGTCGAGCGCGGCGGGCAGGTCCCAGTGGAAGAGTGTCGCATTGGGCTTGATGTTCGCCGCCAGCAGCGCGTCCACGAGTCGCTCGTAGAAATCCAGTCCCGTCTCGTTCACCGTGCCCGTACCCTTCGGCAGGATGCGGCTCCAGGCGATGCTGAAGCGATACGCCTGGAGCCCGAGCTCGGCCATCAGCCGCACGTCGTCCTCGTAGCGCCGGTAGTGATCGCAC
>JBBQDE010000238.1:0-5160 GCA_038319425.1 Gemmatimonadales bacterium | reverse complement strand
GATCGAGGCCCAGCTCCCGCGCTAGTCGCGCGGGTTCAACGAACCAACAAGGGACACCGATGGACGATGTCGAGCGGATGTACCGGCACCTCGTGCACATCATCCGCACGAAGTTCACCCCGATGTTGACGCAGCCGTTCGAGGTCGGGGAGCTGTTCCAGACCATTCTTCCCTACCGGCTGCACCGGCGCGAGCTCGGCCTGCAGTCGAACCACGACTACGAACTGGTGCTGCTTGAGCTGCTCGCTGGACCGCGGGGATATCTCGTCCTGGACGACAAGATGCGGGACACGCTCGCGGCGCAGCTGGCGGCGGAGACGCCCGATCCCGCCGTGATCCGGGAGTTCGCATCGGCGCACGTGGCGCTGGCGCCCGAATGGCTGCACCTCCTCGAAGCGCAGACACGCGCGTCCGGGACACAGGGAACGGTGGGCACGCCGACGCCGGAGCGTGCGATGACCCTGCACCGCACCGGCAGCGGTTCCTTCGCCACGGGCACCACGCCGTCGTCCGGTGCGGGTGCTCCGTCGGACGCGCCGCCGCGCCGCGCGGCGAAGCCGATCGCCGTGGACGCCGGCGAGCATTGCACCTTCTGCAACGGTGAGCTCCCGGCCGGCCGCCAGATCAGCTTCTGTCCTCACTGCGGCCAGGACCTCACGATGGTGCACTGTCCCGCGTGCGGGAGCGAGCTGGAGCGGGGTTGGAAGTTCTGCGTCACCTGCGGCCGATCATCGGGCGAGGCCTGAACCCGCGGCGCGTCTCGGCGCGTCGCTTGCGAGAGTCCAGGCGCACGGCAGGTCACTCGCCCTTCACCCCGACCCTCATGTCCGCCTCCACGTCCCGCGTCCGACTGCTCGCGCGTATCGCGCTCGGCACGCTCGCCCTGTTCGTCGCCTGCTCCGGCGGTGTGTCGCCGTCGGCCGATCCGGCCCCCGATCGCACCGGTACGCCGCGCACGACGCCTTCGGGTCCACCGCCACTCGTCGATGCCGCGTGGCCCGTCCGCTCGCGCGAGCACGTTGACCTCTGGCTGCACGCGTACGCGCTGCTGACGCCCGACTCCACGCTGGTGCCCTACTTCCGCCGCGGCTACGCGGAGCGTCTCACGGCGCTGCGCCGGCAGCGGGGCGTGACGAGCCAGCTCGACGCGAACCGCGCGACACTCCTGCAGCGCATCGCCGTGAATCCATCGCTCGCCACGAGCGGGCAGTTCCTGCCGCTGTACTTCGTGTCGTGGGAGCAGATGCGGCAGATGATCGATCTCTTCGTGCGGGCCGGCGGCAACCCCGGGTCGACGAACGATCCCAGCACGCGTGCCTATTTTGGCGTGCTGGCGAGCGCCTTCCCCACCGGCGCCGATCGCGAATGGCTCCGTCTCCTGACGTCGAGCGTGGACGACGAGAGCCGGCGCTTCTATCACGAGTACTGGACGGCGGAGGCGCGATCCCACACCGGCACGGCGGGTCGCGTGGACACGCTCTGGCAGCGGCAGTGGCGTCCCGCGCTCACACGCTTCCTCAACAACACCCAGCAGCAGAGCGGCGAGCTCTATCTGTCGCTTCCGCTGGGCGGCGAGGGACGCACGATCCATTTCGGCAAGCAGCAGAATGCCGTCGCCGTGGCTTTCCCCGACGATCGCGATCAGGCGGACGTCGTGCTCTTCGTGTTCGCGCACGAGGTGGCCGGCGCGGTGGCGAGCGCCGCGATCCAGGACAACACGACTCCCGCGGAGCTGCGCGCCGGCACCACGTCCCGCTACGAGCAGTCCGCGGCGGTGCGCGCCGGCGCGCTGCTGCTGGAACGCACCATTCCCGGCGTGGTGCCCGGCTACATGCGCTACTACGTACAGCAGGCCGGTCGCACGCCGCCGAGCGATGCGCGCGCGATGTTCCTCCAGGCATACGCGCTGCCGGATGCGGTGCGCGACGCCATCACGCGGCAGCTCGAGGTGATTCTGGGCGGGATCTGATCGTCAAAGGCCCGCCGGCCACGAACCGTCCGGCGGGCCTTCATTATCTTCCGTGCATGCCCGAAGCGCCGTCCAATCTTCCAGCGCGGATCGACCGAGCCGCCGTCGATCGCGTGCTGGCGCGCGCGCTGGAGCTCCAGGGTGACGCCGCCCCCGACGTACAGGGGCAGCTCACCGAGGCACAGCTGCTCGACCTCGCGAAGGAGATCGGGCTCGATCCGGTGAATCTCCGGCAGGCGCTCGCCGAAGAGCGCACGCGGGTGGCCATCCCCGAGGAGCGCGGCATGCTCGCGTCGCTGTTCGGCGGTGCCACGGCGAGCGCGCAGCGCACGGTGCGCGGCACGCCGACGCAGGTGCTCAAGGCGCTCGACGACTGGATGCAGCGTCAGGAGTGCCTCACGGTGCAGCGCTATCACAGCTCCGAGCGCATCGTGTGGGAGGCGCGGCGCGATGTGGCCGGCGTGGTGCGGCGCGCGGTGAGCGGTCGAGGACTCGGGCTCGCGCGCACCACCGACGTGTCGGCCACCGCCATCGCCCTCGACGACGGACGCGTGCTCGTTCGGCTCGACGCGCGGCTCGCCGGCTACCGAAGCCTGATGGCGCAGCAGAACGTAGCACTCACGGGCGCCGGCATCGTCGTCGGCGGGGTGCTCACCGTGTTGAGCTTTCCGCTGCTGGCCGCGGCGGCGCCGGTCCTGCTCGTCGCTCCCGCGGCGTTTGCTGCCGGGCGCGCCTCGCACCAGCGGACCGTCGCTCGAGCGCAACTCGCGCTCGAACAGGTGCTCGATCGGCTCGAGCGCGGCGACGCCACTCGGCCGCCCACGCTGCTCTCCATGCTCGCGGCGGCGGTCTCCGGGCGGCGCTAGGCGAGCCGTCGGCGTCGTTCGCTACCTGAACGCCGCCAGCTCGAACGGACGTCGCATCGCGCGGTCGGCCAGCCAACCGAGCCCGCGGTTGCTGAGGATCACGAGGAAGCCGATCAGCGTGAGCGACTTCACCTCGCGGCGCGAGATCTTCACCACCTGCCGGCGCTCCAGCGCGTGCGGAATCCGCGTCAGCTCGCGCAGGGTCGCGTACGCGAACAGCAGCGGCAGCACGCAGAACAGCCGGATCGGCACCGCGCGCCTCGGGATCAGCAGCAGGTAGCTGCGTGCCCCCTCGAGATCGTGATGCGCAAGCGTGACGAGCGTCGCCAGCGCCGCCCGTGTGCCGCGCAGGCGGTCGGCGTGCAGGATCTCCGCGTGGCTGCTCCCGTGCTCGAGCAGGAGCTGCTCCGGGACGTAGATGGAGTTTTCCTGCTCCGCGTCCGTCGCGACGTCCTTCAGGATGTTCACCGTCTGGAGCGCCTCGGCGAACGCTCGGCACTGCTCGCGCAGCACCCGGTACTGTCGCTCGCCGATGCTCGGCGCGTGCTCGTGCCAGAGATCCGTGAGCAGATACCCCACTGTGCCGGCGACGTAGTAGCAGTACTCGCGATACTCCTCGAGGCTCTGGATACGGATGCCGTGCGGATAGACCAGCACGAACTTCCGCATGCCGCCGATCATCTCGCCCACCCAGCGCTGCACGTGGCCGCGCGTCGCGGGCGAGAGCGCGCGGAAGAGGACGAACACCAGGTCGGCGTTTCGGGTGAGGCGCACGTGCGCCGGCTCTCCGGCGATGGAGGCGACGCGGGCCGGGAAGGCGTTCGCCGCGCGGGCGTCGTCGAAGCAGCGCAGCATCTCGTCGAGAAGGGCCGCCTTGTCGCTCGCCGGCAGCACGGGTTCGTCCTCGAGCGTGTCGGCGATGCGGCAAAGGAGATATGCCGCGAGGACGGCGCGACCGAGCTCGCCCGGGAGGACGCGGATGCTCAGCGCGAAGGTACGCGAGACGGCGGGGAGGATCCCGCGCCCGAAGCGCTCCGCCTCCGCGACGCGCGTGGCGCCCCGCTTCTCTTCCGTCTCCATTGGCACTCCGCTCGCGTCGATTAGACTCCTTCGCACCCGTGCAAGATAGCCGCGCCGTGCCCGCCCCCCTACCCTCCGACGGATTCCGCGGCGTGTTCCGCGCCGACGCATCGGCGCGCGCCGTCTACAGCGAGGCGGCTGGCATCGCACAGATCCTGCCCCGCGCGGTTGCCGTTCCAGCGGACGCGGCCGACGTTGTGGCGCTCATGCGGTGGGCGGCGCGCACGCACACGCCCCTCGTTCCGCGCGGATCGGGCAGCAGCATGGCGGGGGGCGCGATCGGCGATGGCGTGATCGTCGACCTCTCCCGCCTCGCGGAGCTCGGGCTGGTGGACGCGGAGGCGCGTTCCATTCGGTGCGGGCCTGGCGTTCTGCGCGACGCCGTCGAGTCTGCGGCGCGCGCGACCGCGCTCCACTTCCCGGTCGACCCCTCGAGCGGCGCCTACTGCACCGTTGGAGGAATGGCGTCCACCAACTCGGCCGGCGCACACACACTGCGTTACGGTGCGATGCGACGATGGGTGCAGGCGCTGGACTGCGTGTTCGCCGACGGCACGCGCGCCGAGATCCGGCGCGGCGCCGCCCCACCCGACATTGCGCCCGTGCGGCGCTTCCTCGCCGCGGCCCCCGCCCTCGTGCTAGCCGAGCGCGGTGCGCCGTCGCGCCACGCGGGCGTGCGCAAGGAATCGTCCGGCTATGGGCTGGCCGCGTACGCGGAGTCGGGCGATCTCGTGGACCTGCTCGTCGGCAGCGAAGGCACCCTCGCGCTGATCGTCGGGCTGGAGCTCGCCCTCGCGACACCGCTGCCGGCGACCGCCAGCGTGCTCGCCGCGTTCGCGTCGCTCGATGACGCCGTCGCCGGCGCGGCCGGCGCGCGCGATGCCGGGGCGAGCACGTGCGAGCTGCTCGACCGAACTTTTCTCGACGTGGCGCGCCGAGGCGGCGCGCCCGTGCCCGTGCCGGAGCGCGTTGAAGCGGTGCTGCTCGCCGAGGTCGAGGGCGCCGACGACCGAGCGGTCGCGGCGCTCGCCCGCGATCTCGAAGCGCGCTTCCGTCGCGCCGGCGCCACCGACGTCATCCTCGCGCTCGACGCCGACGCCGAGGCGGCGATGTGGGAGCTCCGCCACGCCGCGAGCCCGATCCTCAGCCGACTCGACCCCTCGCTGAAATCGATGCAGTTCATCGAGGATGGCTGCGTGCCTCCGGACCGGCTGGCCGACTACGTGCGCGGCGTGCGTGCGGCGC